>JAQNCM010000433.1 GCA_029237615.1 Mucilaginibacter sp. | reverse complement strand
AAACTGATGCTTTTTTGCCGCTTCAAATAGCTCCTGCACCTGATCACCGTGCAAAACGCCTTTATAATTTTTTAAATCCATTTACTTTTAATTGGGCTTCGAAGTTATAAAATTTTATTATTTTAGTTATTAGTCTATTAAACAAATAGTATATTTTTGAACTTTCTGATTAAATCCATTTTAATTGTATTTATATCAAAAAGAGCCAGCTAAAGCATTCTTAAATTTTCATAATCGTAACTGCCCCCCAAATTTTATAAACGCTGATTGTTCTCAAAATTACCCCATTCGTTGCTGCTTGTCATATCTGTTTATCTAAAATCTCATATCTATAAAAAAATTCGTTTCTTTGTAATCAATTGAAAGAGTTAGATATCGATATGGCTTGGTTTAAACGGGAAATCAAAGGGATAATTACGACTACTGAGGAAAAGAAAGAAACCCCCGACGGAATCTGGAATAAATGCCCGGAATGTAAAAAACCCCTTCACTATTCTGAGCAGGTTGAGAATCAATATGTATGTCATTATTGCGGCTATCACCTGCGTATAGGTTCAAAAGAATACTTTTCTGTTCTTTTTGATAACAACGAGTTTACTGAATTATTTGCTGATCTGCGCTCGGGCGACCCATTGCATTTCGAGGACAGCAAAAAATACACTGACCGGTTGAAGGAAACCATGAGTAAAACAGGATTGAAAGATGCCATCCGTGCCGGTTTCGGCAAAATGGAAGGTCAGCCTTTGGTTATTGCTTGTATGGATTTTAACTTTATCGGCGGCTCAATGGGGTCTGTAGTCGGCGAAAAAATAGCCCGTTCCATTGATTACTGCATAGAGCATAGAGTTCCGTTTTTAATGATCTCCAAGTCAGGCGGTGCACGCATGATGGAAGCTGCATTTTCATTGATGCAAATGGCAAAAACATCTGCGAAGCTTGCTTTATTATCCCAGGCTAAAATACCTTATATCTCCCTGCTTACCGACCCTACAACAGGTGGTGTAACTGCATCATATGCAATGCTGGGCGATATCAATATAGCTGAACCGGGCTCATTGATTGGCTTTGCCGGTCCGAGGGTAATTAAAGAAACCATCAAGAAAGACCTTCCAAAAGGTTTCCAAACTGCCGAATTTGTCCAGGAACATGGTTTTCTTGACTTTATAGTGGACCGCAGGGAAATGAAAGAAAAACTATCGTCGTTTTTGAAGATGATGGCCAATTAGAACAATAAATAATTAAAATAAGACAAAAGCAAATTAGGCTGCCTTAAAAAGCAGTCTTTTTTGATATTTAAATACACCCGTATAATTACCTGAATACACCGGCATTTACAGTAGTGTCACCATCCGAAGACTTACTCATCTTATCCCAGTTAGGGCCACGGCTTTCTTTACCTTCCCTACTCATATAGTTTCTTGATTTATCATCACCGGCCTGGTGAACTTCAACAGCGCTCGCTTTTTCTGAGTTTGCAAAAGGTTTTGTAGGATTATTCATATCCCTGTCATGCTTTTTAGCAGAATCTTCATTTATACTTTTCATAACTTTATTTATTTAAGAGAGTAAAGTGTAAAAGTTAAAGTAAGAAAGGCTATCATCATGATAACCTTTCTTGTTTAAAGCCTGATGTTACAGGCAATTGTTATTAAATGCCGCCGGTGCCTGGCTCGTGGTCTATCATGCGGCCGGTTGTGCGGCCATGGTTACCAGGGGTAAAATCGGTCTCTGCATTTCCGTATGATGGAAATTCATTGGGTGCAGGCGGTGTAACGTCTATTTGTTCGCTATAGGAAGTGTCGCTGCCTTCTCCCTGCTGTTCCTGTTCTGTCTCATTGGGATATTCTAAATTTTCATTTTCAGACTCTCTCTTTTCAGGAATTTCGTTTGGACGATTATGTTCCGGACGTTCCTGCCTGTTTGGATTTTCTTGATTATTTGAGTTCATGGCATTTTAATTTAAAATTAAAATAAACCAACTATCGTGCCGATATTGTTCTCTAAATTAAAAAATAATTTTCAAAGTTACAATACCTTACGTAATGTATTGTACAAAAGACAATAATAGCCTGAAAAGAATCGATCAAGAAAGGAATGTACCGAGACCTTTACTCCTCAGCAAGTAATAATTATATCAGGCGCTCACCATGCAAAATTCGCGCAATTTGGCAACAGTATAGTCCACCTCTTCCCTGGTATTATATTTTGAAAAGGAGAACCTGACAGACGGCCTGGTTGAACTTGCGCCAATTGCGGTTAATACATGTGAGCCGATATCAGAACCGGAACTGCAGGCGCTTCCGCCGGATGCAGAGATCCCGGCTATGTCAAGGTTAAATAATAACATATCGGCCATTTCCATTTCAGGAAATGAAACATTTAATACGGTGTAAAGGCTTTTATTAGCATCAGTTTCACCGTTAAAGGTTACGCCCGGAATGTTCTCTGCCAACTGGTTTATCATATAAGATTTTAAACTCTGTATAAATTCCCGGTGCTGATCCATTTCGCTGTAAGCGATCTCGAGGGCTTTGGCAAGGCCAACTATACCATAAATATTTTCTGTGCCGCCGCGCATATTCCGCTCCTGGGCGCCGCCATATATAAACGGTTTTATTTTTATCCGGTGATTGATATGCAAAAAGCCCACCCCCTTAGGTCCATGTAATTTATGGGCTGCACAAACTAAAAAGTGAGCTTTTAGCTTGCTCAGGTCATGCCGGTAATGGCCCATGGTTTGTACCGTATCGCAGTGATAAATAGCATTATAAGTCTCGCAAATATCCCCTACAAAGTCCATATCTGATAAGGTACCAATTTCATTATTAGCATGCATCAGGGATACAAAACTACGGTCGTTATCCTTTAATAAGCTATCCAGGTGTTTATAGTC
>JAQNCM010000411.1 GCA_029237615.1 Mucilaginibacter sp. | reverse complement strand
GTAGGCCCTTTTAATTCATTTTTAAAGCTACGTGATCTGCTAAAGGAAAAACATCATAATTAACCGACGCTTTTTACTGCGTGTGAGCAGTGTTGTTATCCATGGATTACGATAAATTTCTGTCATCTTTACGGGCAACACATGGCTGCTAGTCGACTGATTCCTATTTTTTAGTCCGTATTAACACGGTTTCCGCTGCGTAGAATTACGCAAAGTTGCTGGTTACCCAAAACCAGGATGCTATAGTTAGCTATTGATAATGAACAATTTACAAATTGGCAACAAATTAAAACATTACATTCAGCTCAATTAGCTAAGTTGATATAGCAACTAATTAACCTTAATTTTATTCGGTTATTTTTTCTCAACCTAAAAAATTTAAACATGGAAGCATTACAAGCGCCCTCAATTCATCTCACCGGTAAGGAAGGTGAAGAATTTGATTTTGAATTGTCTGCAAGCTGGACAAAAAATTACAGGCATAAACACCCCGGCGAGCCCGTATCACATTTTTTTGGTAAAGAGATATTGCAAAAGATCCTTGCCCAGGATGATTGCCAGGGAGTTCGCATCTACCATGCCCATAGCAAACCATTAAACGGATGGCAGCGTTCAATGGTGTCGTTAAGCCGTTTTATAACAAAGGTTGCGGGTAATGTTGATGGAGAAAAACATGTAATTATTGTAGGCGCATCAAGTGACGGTAAAGATCAGCTAAACAACCCCTTAGGTGCCCCGTTATCTAAAAATGATTTAAAAGATGTTGGGGCTCCTAAAAAATACATGTTAGCGCAACAATCTTCACCCTGTCCGGGCTCTCCGGGATGCCCGTTAAATGATTTGACAGGCGGCGAAAATTAACTATTAATATGTCTTTAGCCTACGATTTAAATGTCGCTTCTACAGTGTCTGGTTTTTTGCCGCTACTGGCTGCGTTATATAACTATAAACATCTGGATAAAATATTAAAACTTGCGGCGGCATTTTTCCTGCTGTCGGCTTTGTTTGATTTAATACTGGAAGTAACAAAAATGGCCGGGCATAATAACCTACCATGGATCCACCTGTTCATAGTGATCAGCATCGTATTTTTTTCGGCTATTTATTACTATGCCATCGCTATGCCTGTAATAAAAAAAGCAATTGTTATTTTGGCTGTAGCTGCCCTGATCTTAGTGATTATTAATGCTATCTTTATAGAGCACTTATCAGAGTATCCATCGATATCAAACACCGTTTTAAGTATACTGCTTATTGTCTTTTCATTGGTTTATTTTTTTCAGCTGTTAAACAAGCAGGAGTTTATACATATAGATAAATTGGGCTTATTCTGGATTAATGCCGGTGTGCTGATCTATTTTTCTATAAATATTTTTTTGTTTATGCTTTTTAGAAGGATCATTGAGGCACATCAGCAGCAGGAATATTACCTGATCCATATTATAACTAATATCATTGCTAACGTTTTATATACTATCGGATTACTTTGCAAACCTCAGAAAACAGCCTGATATCGGTACTCATTACAGGTACTCTTGTAATTGTTATCCTGATAATTTTTTTATTCATTTTCGTGATCATCTATCAGCGGAAGATGATAAAAAACCAGGTGGACCTGCGCAAACTGCACGATGAAAAGCAAACCGATTTATTAAACGCAGTATTTGAAACCCAGGAAAATGAACGTAAAAGGCTTGCAGAAGACCTTCATGATAGTGTTGGGCAGGTGCTATCAGCAATAAAGCTCAATCTTCACAGGATCGATAAAAACTGTGCCGGTGAAATAGCGGAGCCATTATTGGCAGATACCAGGCAACTCGCGGATGAGTGTATAGTAGAAATACGCAACATCATTAGAAACGTGCTGCCGCCTGTACTTACAGATTATGGATTACTTGAAGCGTTAGAAGGCTTGTGTGTTAAGGTTCAGGAAACAACTGATGTTAAAGTAACATTTAAAAAAAACCTGACAGGAATAAGATTTAAACCTGAAATGGAACTGGCATTTTACCGCATTGCGCAGGAGTTATTTAGCAATGCCATTAAACATTCTGGCGCAAGTTTTATTCATTTAACGCTTACAAATGACTCGGGCTGGCTTGTAATGGAATTTAAAGACAATGGAAAAGGCTTCAATATGGACCTTGTTAACCATGGCTTTGGCTTAAAAAACCTGCAAAGCCGGGTACAATTAATTAACGGTAAAATTAATACTTATACAAAACCACATAACGGTACAATTACTATAATAAGGGTACTGATGTCATAAGCAGGCATTTTGTCTATATTTATCAACTGTCTTTTTTATATGAAAAAAATCAAGTTAGCGATTGCTGATGATCATAAGATTTTCAGAAATGGGTTAAAAGCCACGCTCGAGGATTGCGCTGATTTTGATTTGGTATTTGAAGCCTCAAATGGCAAACAACTCATTGCCTTGCTGCCTTCAATTATGCCGGATGTTATACTGATGGATATAAAAATGCCCGAGATGGATGGCATACAAACCACTGCTTATGTTAAGCAGCATTTTTGCCGGATTAAAGTTTTGGCACTTTCCATGTTTAATGAAGATAAATATATTGTTGACATGATGAAGGCCGGTGCATCGGGATATTTGTTAAAAAATGCCGAACCCGAAGAGATTATTGAAGCCATATCAACCGTGTATGAAAAGGATTATTATTTTAACGAAAATCTGTCTGTTACGCTTATCAAGCAGTTGGCCGGAAATACTGTTGCCGGCAATAATGCGCAATCATTAGCCGATTTTAATGAACGTGAAATTGAAGTACTGAAACTGGTATGCCAGGAATATTCAAACCAGGAAATTGCTGATAAAATTTTTTTAAGCGTACGCACCGTTGAGGGTTACCGGGCTCGCTTATTTGAAAAAACACACGCTAAAAACCTGGTGGGTCTGGTAATATTTGCCGTAAAAACAGGTATTATAACCATTTAGGTGAGGGGGAATGTATATGGCTGCCCACGCCTGATTATGTTCATCTTCTAAAAATTGAAGCCCCATTTGCCTTTTACCCCTCACTAAAGCAGCTTCCTTTCGCCTTATCAGGCGTCCACGGTAACTTTTTCACCTATCTGTTGTCTCCACATGGCATAGTAAAGGCCTTTTTGCGCAAGCAGGTCAAAGTGCTTGCCCGATTCAACAATATGCCCCTTTTCTAATACAAAAATATTATCGGCATGCATAATGGTTGATAAGCGGTGGGCAATTAAGATGGTGATATGGTTATCAAACTCTGATACATCCCGTATTGTTTCCGTAATTTCTTCTTCTGTTATCGAATCAAGCGACGAGGTGGCTTCATCAAAAACCAATATATCCGGTCTTCTTAATAACGCCCTGGCAATAGACAACCGCTGTTTCTCTCCGCCCGACACTTTAACCCCGCCTTCACCAATAACGGTGCTTAACCCTTTATCGGCACGCGCCAGCAAGGTTTGGCAGGCTGCCCGCTCTAATACATCCATACATTCCTCATCTGTGGCATTGGGGCGCACAAATTGAAGATTCTCTCTTATCGTACCCGAAAATAGCTGGGTATCCTGGGTTACAAAACCAATCTTTTCACGTAACTGGTCAAGGTCTATTTCTTTGCTCAGGATATTATTGTACAATATATCGCCTTCCAGCGGCTGATAAAGCCCAACCAATAACTTAACCAGCGTAGTTTTTCCGGAACCTGATGGCCCAACAAAAGCAATAGTTTCGCCGGTACTAACCTCAAAACCAATATGATTAAGCGCATTGCGGTTGGCCGTTAAATGTTTAAAGCTCACATTATCAAATGTGAGGGTCTTTACTTTTTCCAGTAATACCGGCTTCTCGGGCTTTTTATCAATAGGCGTGCTCAATATTCCCCTAAAATTCCCCAATGAAACTTCTGCCTCGCGCCATGATAGGATCACGTTTCCAAGCTCCTGCAACGGGTTAAATAAAAAGAAAGAATAAAACAAAAAGCTAAAATATTGTCCCGGCGAAATAGTCCCTTTAAAAATAAGCAGCAATAATACTACTACCATTACACTGCGCACAAAATTCACTGTGGTACCCTGTACAAAGCTCATGCTGCGCACATATTTTACCTTTTTCAGTTCAAGGTCCAGTATCTTATATGTGGTATTGTTTAAACGTTCAATTTCCTGCTTAACAAGCCCGAGGCTTTTCACCAGTTCAATATTCCTTAAAGATTCCGTGGTTGACCCTGCAAGAGCTGTTGTTTCTGATACGATACGCTTTTGTATGGTTTTTATCTTGCGGCTCATGGCCATACTTACAAATGTGATAATAGGGATAGCAGCAAAATAAACAAGCGTAACCTTATAACTAACACTTACCGAATAAACAATAACAAAAACCATCCCGATAAGGCTCACAAATAAAATGCTGATAAACGAAGTGATAAACTTTTCGCAATCCAGCCGTACTTTTTGGAGAATGCCCAGCGTTTCGCCGCTTCGCTGGTCTTCAAATACCTGGTACGGCAACTCAAGCGAATGTGTTAAACCATCGGCATACATTTCAGCACCAACCTTTTGTGTAATAATATTGGTATAATAATCCTGGAAGTTTTTTGCTATACGCGATACCATGGCAACGCCAATGGCCGCACCAACCAATATCAATATATTATGGATATACTGCGCGTATTGTAAAGCATTGCGTTTCTCAATTACCTCGTCAACAATACGACCAGTGATATAAGGATCGAGCAGAGAGAAACCGATATTAAGTGCCGCAAGCAGCAGCGCAAGTGCAACTACCCAACGGTGTTTTTTAAGATATGATAAAAGTACTTTCATTATAACGACAGTGATTTGCGGGCTTTCATTAAAGAAAAAGCCATGCCCGGATAAACAATTTCGACAAAAATAAAAAAAGGGAACGGCTAAGCAGCTCATTCCCTTTAATTTGACATAAGTTTAATATTTAAACCGTCATAATATCTTTTTCCTTCGCTTCTGAAAGCTGATCAACTTTTAGAATATAGGCATCTGTTAACTTTTGAATCTCACCTTCGCCTGTTTTCATTTCATCTTCCGAAACACCTTCAGATTTTAGCTTCCTGATCTTTTCGTTGGCATCCTTACGGATATTACGGATGGCGATTTTACCACTTTCAGCTTCGGCCTTTGCTTTCTTAACCAGATCGCGACGCCGTTCTTCAGTTAAGGGTGGTACGTTAATCCGGATTATAACACCATCATTCTGTGGATTTACACCCAGATTAGCCTCCATAATTGCTTTTTCAATTGCGCCAAGTAACGATTTTTCCCAGGGCTGTACTACAATGGTACGCGCATCAGGCGTATTTACGGTACCCACCTGGTTTAAAGGGGTAGCACTGCCATAATAATCAACAAAAATATCATCAAGCATGCTTGGGCTGGCCTTGCCCGCGCGGATCTTCAGTAATTCGCCATCGCAATGGTCAATTGCCCTGTCCATTGCAGCTTTAGCATCAGTAACTTGTTTTTTAATGAGTTCGCTCATCGGTATACATTTTTGACAAAAATAGTAAAAAGTATCATTTTACATCAATTAAATCCCTTTGTTTACCCGAAGAGAAGGCAAGGAATAAAAGTAAGCAGCAGTAACTTTCACGTCAAACTGTTTTTACCGGACTTACGTAATTAAATAGACCAAGGATTTGTAAATGTGACATTAAAAAAGCTGCAAAACGCTACCGCTATAAAAATACCGGAGGCTACCATTATCTTAGATTTAAAAACTTAAGGGTTGCCAAATCTTTAATTTATTCTCATTTTTAGACAAGTAAAAACACATCTTATGCTTCTTAAAAACACCTTCGTTCATCACGTACATTTCTGGCTTAAAGACAAAGCCGATAAACAAAAATTAATTGACGGCCTTAATACGCTGATACCAATAGAACATATCCAGGATATCCATATCGGGGTTCCTGCGGATACCAACCGGGATGTGATTGATCGTTCGTATGATGTATCCCTGCTGCTGTTGTTCGATACCAACGAAGCACAGGCTGCCTACCAAATTGATCCAACCCATGTACTTTTTGCTGATAACTATGCAAAACCGCTTTGCAGTAAAGTTGTTGTACAGGACAGTGTAAATGTTTAGTAAAATGGATTAATGTCCATTTTACCATGGTCATAGTTGACAGTAAGCATTTTTATATTGCCATGATCTATCAAATATAGACCACGGACAACAAAACCTATGGACAACAAACAAAAACATATCCTGCTTACAGGCGGAACCGGCCTTATCGGGTTCAATCTCACTAAACAATTACTTTCAAAGGGTTATGCTGTAAGTAATTTAAGCCGTTCACCAGGTAAAGATGCGCGGGTTAAAACTTATTTGTGGGATGTACATAAGGGCGAAATTGATGCACAATGTATTGACGGAGTGGATACCATAGTACACCTGGCGGGTGCAGGGATAGCAGATGAACGATGGACAGAAGAGCGAAAAGTCGTGCTCATCGAGAGCCGGACCAGGTCTATTGAGCTCATCTATGAACTGCTTCTTACAAAAAAGAATTCGGTTAAATCGGTTATTTCCGCATCGGCTATTGGTTATTATAGTGACCGCGGGGATGAACTTATGACGGAAACCAGCCTGCCTTCAAACGATTTTTTGGCAAAATGCTGCATTGAATGGGAGCACGCCGTAGATAAAGGAAAAAATTTGGGCTTGCGGATAGTAAAATTCCGTACCGGTGTTGTGCTGGATAACGGCGGCGCGTTAGCCAAACTTGCCATACCTGTAAAAATGTTTATCGGCTCGCCATTAGGTTCAGGTAAACAGTGGACGCCATGGATCCATTGGCAGGATGTAATTAACATGTACCTGTATGCAATAGAAAACGACGATTTCAACGGTGTTTACAACATGGTAGCTCCAAACCCGGTAACCAACAAGGAGCTTACACAGGCGGTGGCCAAACAATTAAATAAGCCTTTATGGGCGCCCAATGTGCCGGCATTCTTTTTAAAGCTTTTGATGGGCGAAATGAGTACCATTGCGTTGGGCAGTACCAAAGTATCCGCTAAAAAAATTGAAGACGCCGGGTTTAAGTTTAATTATCCGGACATCACTTCGGCATTAAAAGCAATTTATGGATAAACCCGCTCCGGTCTCCGTTTTTTGGTTCAGGCGCGACCTTAGGCTGAATGATAACGCCGGCCTGTACCACTCGCTAAAAAGCGGAAATCCCGTATTGCCTGTATTCATTTTTGATAAAAATATATTGGGCCACCTGGAAGATAGGGATGACGCACGGGTAACGTTTATTTATCAAACCATTGAAGCGCTGAATAAAGAACTGCATAAACATGGCAGCAGCCTGCTGGTGTTTTATGACAAGCCTGAATACGCCTGGAACAACCTTTTAAAGGATTATGATGTTACAGCAGTATACACCAATCACGACTATGAACCTTATGCCAAAATACGCGATAACGCTGTATGCGAAATTTTAAAAAAAAGCGGGATACCCTTTAATACTTATAAAGACCAGGTAATTTTTGAGAAGGACGAAGTGATTAAGGAGGATGGCAAACCTTATACTGTTTACACGCCTTATAATCGCAAATGGCACCAAACCCTCGATGCCTTTTATTTAAAAGCCTACCCTAATAAAAAGTATTTTAATAACCTGCTTAAAACCACTGCATTTCCAATACCATCGTTAAAACAAATCGGATTCGAAAAAAGTGACCGGGAGTTTCCCCCTGTCAAATTCAAAGAGTTTATACCGGGCTATGCCGAAAAAAGGGATTTCCCCGCTATCAGAGGAACAACTCATATAGGACTGCATTTAAGATTCGGTACGGTAAGCATCAGAGAACTGGTCCGCGTAGTTAATACTTTTGATGAAAAAACCTGGCTCAATGAACTGATATGGCGTGAGTTTTATATGATGATCCTACACCATTTTCCGCAAACATCAAACCATTCTTTCAAGCCGGAATATGACCGTATAAAGTGGGTAAATGATGAGAAACAATTTACTGCCTGGTGCAATGGCGAAACAGGTTTCCCTTTGGTAGATGCCGGAATGCGGGAGCTAAATGCTACCGGCTATATGCACAACCGTGTGCGTATGGTAACCGCAAGTTTTTTAAGCAAGGACCTGCTGATAGACTGGCGATGGGGTGAACGCTATTTTGCCCGTAAACTGCTGGACTATGAAATGGCCAGTAATGTCGGCGGCTGGCAATGGTCTGCCGGCTCAGGAACGGATGCTGCACCCTACTTCAGGATATTTAATCCGGATGCACAGCTTAAAAAATTTGATCCTGAATTAGAATACATAAAAAAATGGGTTCCGGAATATGCCGACTTTAGCAAATATCCAAAACCCATTATCGATCATGCATTTGCGCGCGGCCGCTGTTTAAAGGTGTTTAAAGAGGCGTTAAACCAATAATTACGGCGTAACCGCTGTAATAACAAACGTAAATCTCAAACAGCTATTCGCAGGAATGGAGCCTGTGGAAGATGTGCCGTAACCCAACGCCGAAGGTATCATTAGTGAAATTTTGGTTCCTACACTTGCATTACCAATTAATCCCTCCTGTACACCTTGTATAAGGGCATTGACATCACTGACTGCTGCGGTTGCGTTTTGATCATCGAAAATAGTTCCGTTAAATAACTGGCCGGTAGCAGTGTAAGTAATGGAACTGAAAAGAGTTATAGAATTAGTGCTTGTGGCCGGAGTTAATACTTTGTAATAAAGGCCATCTGCCGTCTTGGTGTAACCCAATAAACTATTTGCCGTCATATAATTTTGAATTACCTGGTCGTCGTAAGCCGCCTGGTAAGCGGCCTGGCTTTTAATTTTAGTGTCTCCACCTATAACATGTACATAATAATCAAGACATTGGTTACCCGCAATTGAGCCGTTCGCGACATGGCTACTGCCTGATTTTACACCATTTGCACCATATGCCAGGTGAGACGGTATAAGTATACGGATACTTCCACCCTGGTATTTTAAATCGTTAATTAATGCCGTTTGTAAACCTAACGGTAAGCCGTCAGTAGCAATATGGCCCAGGTAATCTTCAAAATGTTCAGCTATTGTGTCGGTCAAAACGTATTTGCCATCAAATGAACGTATGGTATAAACAAGTGAAAGTTTATCTGTATAAGCCATAGGAGCGCCTGAGCCGGGCATTATTATTTTATAATACATACCTGTGGTATCACCGCCAACCAAATCGCGCGTCATACCTGTTATTCCATTTGCGCTTATATAACTATCAATCTGGGCCTGGTCGTATTGTTTAATAGTTTGTTGAATTCTGTCTTTCTTGCAAGACAGTAAACCCATAACACAAAATAATAAGAGCGTAAAAATTGTTTGTTTCATTTGTAATTGTTTGTTTTAACGGCCCTTGCAGCCTTTTCATCACCAGGTTATCGCCTTGTTGTGTATCCTAAAAATATGTCCGTTATTAGTTGGTTATATTATAAACTTTAATATTAAAAATAAGTATTGCATTTGCCGGCAAATTCAGGCTTGGCTGCGGAAAAGGGCCGTATGCATACTTCGAAGGCAGGTACAATGTTATTGTTCCCCCCTGTTGAACCTTTGGTATTCCCAGTTGCCAGCCCCTTATTACCGTGCCTAAAACAAATGACGGATGATACTTACCGGTTTGTGAAAACACCACCCCGGTAGTAAGCAAAGTGCCCTTGTAACCTACCGTTACCTGTGTCGAGCTGGTGTAAAGATTGCTCCCTGTTCCAAGTGTATCAATGGTATAGTATATTCCCGTTGAAACTCCCGCCGAATCGACTACGCTTGCGGTGATATTCTTTGCTTTTAAATAGTTGGTTATTATTTTGTCGTCAATGGTTGCCTGTGTCGCTATCTGGGCTTTGACATTATTTGTTTTACTGCAACCAGCTAAACCAGCAGAAAAAAGCAATAAAATTAACAGTATCCTGTTCATCCGGTTTCCAATTCAATTAATTGCCTTTATGATCGCCTATAAGTTTAAAAGGCAAATTTATTCTTTTATAATTCAAAAACAGCAGCTTAACATTTTTTAACAGTTTAAATTATTATAAGCGTTGTTTTTAATGATGAAATAACGTTGGTTTGATGAAAATCGTGTGATTACCTTAGTTATGATCCTGATAGATTGAGGCCGGGTTAACCCGGATATATCGCCAAATTGAAAAAAGTCATAATGCTGATGGCGATAAAATTCAATCACAGCTCTTCAGGTTTAAAATTAAGCGTGAGCTGATTTATTTTTTTGAGGGTTTTTATCAGATATTCTTTATCTGTTTCGCTGATGTGAGCATTGAGGTAATTGTTAAATTGTTTTACAATTACCCTCGCCATCTGTCTTTTCTCTTTCCCCAAATCCGTTAAATAAATTTTAACAGAGCGTTTGTCACCTTCATTTGATTCCCGGTATATTAATCCCGATTTTTCGAGCTGGCGCAGCATTCTCGAAAGGCTGGTTGATTTAAGCCCCAGCAAAGCCGCCGCCTGCGAAACAGTAGTACCTTCTTTCTCGTCAATATTAATGAGCAGGTAACCTATTGACTGGGTTATACCAAACTCCGTAACTAATTGGTTGTATCTGTTAGCAACGGTTTGCCAAACTATTTTCAAAAAATAATCGATAGTTTCCTGGTGTTTTACATTGCTTTGCATAACTAACAAACTTAAACTACCGGAATTGATTATACAAATACAAAATTAGTTGATAGTCGATGGTCCATAGACCATGGTACATAGTGCTATATTAAAACTATGATCTTTGGACTTCAAAAACCTCACCACCCCAATTTAGTATCATCGCCCCGGGGGTCGGCGCCGCCTTCAAGGTAACCTGCTTTGTTTATTAAAATGGCATCAACCCTGCCACTCGGGCCCCGCTCAACAATTTTGTATCCCTTTTGCTTGAGTTTAGTTTCAGTACTATCGCTGAGCGCATCCTTTTCCTCATATACTACATCGGGCAGCCATTGGTGATGAAATCTCTTTGAATTAACTGCCTGCTGCATATCCTGGTCAAATTCAATCACATTCAATATTGTTTGAAATACGGATGTGATGATGGTTGAACCGCCTGGCGTACCAACCACCATAAACAATTTTCCGTTTTTTTCAATGATAGTTGGCGTCATGCATGATAGCATGCGCTTACCCGGCTGTATGCTGTTTGCTTTACCGCCCACAAGGCCAAACATGTTCGGAACGCCCGGTTTCGCGCTAAAATCGTCCATCTCATCATTCAGCAAAAACCCGGCCCCGCCAACAAATATTTTTGACCCGAATGAGTCGTTCAAAGTGGTGGTGATCGCTACTGCATTCCCTTCCTTATCCACAATAGAATAATGAGTGGTTTGGTCGCTTTCGTATCCTACAAATTTCCCCGGCTGGATGCTGGTGCTTGGAGTAGCTGCATTCCAGTCAAAACTCTTCATCCTTGCATCTATATAAGCCGGGTTCAGCAGGCTATCTACCGGTACTTTATAAAAATCAGGGTCGCCCAGATATTTTGACCGGTCGGCATAAACGCGCCGTTCGGCTTCAACCACTAACTGTACGGTTGAATCCCGGTTATAACCCCACCGGTGTAACGGATATTTTTCAACTGATTGAAGCAATTGCAGCAATGCAATTCCTCCGCTTGATGGCGGCGGCATGGTAATTATTTTATAACCTTTATAATTGCCGTAAATCGCTTTTCTCCAAACAGAATGATAATTTTGGAGGTCGGCTTTCGAGATCAGTCCGGCGCCGTTTTTCATTTCACTCACCAGCAGGTCGGCCACCATACCGCCATAAAAACCCTCTCTTTTTTTATCGCGGATCAGCATCAATGTTTGGGCCAGGTCTTCCTGCACCAGCACGTCGCCTTCTTTCCAGTCACCGTCCTTTAGCAAATAAGATTTCCCGGGATTAAGCTTTACGAATTGAGCACGGCTACGATTAAGGTCAGAAGCAAGTTTTTCTGTGATCTTAAACCCGTTATGGGCAAGGTCGATAGCAGGCTGTACCAGGTCGGCCCATTTTAGCTTCCCATATTTATTGTATGCTTCCACCATACCGTCCACGGAACCCGGCACACCCGACGCCTTGTGCGTAGCAATACTCATATTTGGTACAACGTTTCCTGCGCTATCCAAATACATATTCTGACTTGCTCTGGCAGGCGCTTTCTCCCGGAAATCAAGCGTATTGCTTTCACCATGTGCCGAACGGTAAACCATAAACCCGCCACCACCAATATTGCCAGCCTCAGGAAGGGTTACAGCCAGCGCAAATTGTACTGCTACTGCTGCGTCTACCGCGTTTCCGCCTTTTTTTAATATATCCAGCCCTACCTTTGCTGCATCAGGAGTAGCACAAACCACCATTCCATTGTGGAAATTCTCCTTTTTCACGTTCATGGAAGGCTCCTGGGCGCGGGCGGCTGATGAAAATAAAAAAACACTTAAAGACATAACTGCCGCTATGCCGTAAACATGTTTACATAAATTTAGCCGTATCGCCGACGCCGGTATTAACCTGATTTCATTTTTGCCCATATTCTGAAATTAATTTGCCTAAAATATCAATAATTATCCTGCTAAAAGGCGGACCGTATTATTAAAATATAATTGCCTTGAAACAACTCAAAACAATTATATTGATATCCAGTATTTAATTACTTAGTAGTTATTTATTTGATTAAAATACCATAAAACTTGAATTTTTACGTTGAGTTTTAAAATATCATCCCATGAAAAAAATTTTTTACTTCTTCACTTTTGCACTCTTCTTACTGATCAGCGAAACATCCAATGCACAGGACCAAAACAATTATAAAACAGCGGTTGGTGTAAAGTTTGGCGGTTATGAAAACGGCGTTTCTTTAAAATACTTCACGCTTAATGACATTGCGCTTGAAGGCATATTGGGGTTCAGGAATCATGGTGTGGTAGTAACCGGCTTATACGAAATTTACCAGGAAGCATTTGGAATACACGAATTAAGATTTTATTACGGGGCAGGCGCTCATATAGGAGCGGTAGGAAGCGGGGTGTATCAGCGGTTTAATGGCACTAATGAAACCTACAATAAAAGTCAGCTGCTGTTAGGTGTTGATGGGGTTTTAGGGTTAGAATACCTGGTACCAAAATCACCTATTGCCATAAGTCTGGACCTTAACCCACGTGCCGAATTGGCTACCGGGCCTTTTTTTGACATCGCGCCTGGCTTAGGATTGAAATACACTTTTTAGGTAAGGGGCTGCTGCAATTGGCTTTAGTCTTTTAGCTTCTAACGCCCTATAACAATTTTGCTGTTATAAGTTTTTTGCCCTAACATCAGCCTTAAAACATAATTACCTGGAGGCAGGGTTGCTACATTAATAGTTTTACTGAAGTTGCCCGCAGCAATAGTTTGCTGATTGATATAAACAATTTGACCTGCTGCATTTATAAGCGATAAGGATAATTCGCCGCTGGTTTTTGCCGCAAAAATAACGTTTAGCTGGTTGTTTGCCGGCACCGGGAATACGGCCAGCCCAATGTCTGAAGCAGCGCCTGAGTTACCCGTCAGTAAAACATACACCAAATTGTCAGACACCAGCTGGCACCCGCCGGTTAAAGTTATCTTTACTGTGTAATTGCCGCTTTTTACCGGCACAAAGGTGGCGCCGGTTGCGTTGCTGATTGGGTTACCCTCCAGGTACCATTGGTTGCCTGCTGTGAAATTGGAGCTTAAAACAGTGCCGTTTTCGGTGATTACTGCCCTGATAACGGTAACTGACTGCCTTGCTGCAGCTGCACAGCCTGCGCTCTTTACCTTCATATTATAAAAATAGTAGTAAAACCCTTTATAATAAGCTGTATCTGCAGCTGATGTTGCGTTATTACCCGTGATATTAAATATATTACCGATGGTAAAAGGATAACCTGTTACCCCTGTATTGCTGCGGTAAATGGTGGCAGTGCTATCAAAAACCACACTGATTGTGTATTTGCCTGAAGACGGCAATAACAAATTCAGCGGATAAACCGCACCCTGGTCATTAGGGTCATCGCTTAGGGCACCGGGTTGCGGATGAGTACGGGTGGCAATGGCATTTATAGTGACTGTTGATACCACTTCGCCGTTTGTATTGGCAACATTAAAAGTGATCCTGCCGCTATTGCCGATATATAAACGGGCACTTTCAATAATAACGGGGATCTTTGTATTTATATTAACATAAGGGGTAAACTGGTTATATCCCCCACCGGTAAAAACGCTTTTTGTGGCGGGGCCGATACTTCCCTTAAAATCATTCAGCCCGGCATACCAGGTGTCATTAACGGGGGCCTTTGTTACAGCGGTAACCGCGCCAAAGGAAACAGGTATAGTATCAGCGATATTTTGATACCATAACAGCGTTCCATCCCCCGTACCTGAAAGCTGGTATTGCCTGGTATTATCGCAATAATAAGCCATAAGGTTACTTAAAACTGGCGGCGAATTTATTACAACTGTTTCGCTTGCAGAGTTATTTGAACTAATCACATCGCCGGGCAGGTTACTGGTTGCCGTAATGCGGTAACTTGCGCCTGTGACAGCATTAAAGGTACCGTTCAATGTAAAATTTTCCTGCTCCAACGGCTGCAACGTACCGATGTACATTTGCTGCAAAGTTGTAACCGTGTTACCGGGCGCGATAATTGTAACGGTTACGGGAATATTGCTTACCGGCTGGCTGCCGAAGTTTTTTAACGCTACAGCAACCTGGGTTGTAGCGGAGCAGGCGCCTGTGGTATCCGGACTTACAATAGCGGTTACACCGGCATCAATGCTTGTTTTTAAAAACTGTACCCGGTAGTCCTGGGTTTCGCCCTGGGCGTAGGTACCACATGGTTTTATAACAGAAGTATCGCTTGTTTCTGTTAGTACCACACGCATCATGCTGTAGTTACCAGGTATCACCGACAAAGGGACTGCAACATTTGTTGTATAAGTGCCTGTCCCATTAATAATTCCCGAAGCAGCTACTAATTCATTTGCATCAAACACACCATTTCCATTCCAGTCAATATAAACTTTTGCAGCTTTATTAAAATTTGCACTGCAAGTGCCTGCTTTTATACTTAAGGGATAAGTTTTCCCCTGTTCCAGTTGAATAGTTAAATTTGTATGATCCGAATAAGTGGTACAACCGGGTGGCTGTGTAAAATTAAGGTTGGATAATGTCAAATTATCAATTCTGGAATCGGCATTGGATAACGGGGCAGAAATGCAATAGACAGCGCCCCCAACTCCGGTGGCAATAAGCGAGTAATCCTGCAAACCGGTCATTAACGTCCCTTTGTGCGATACCGTTATCGTATACAGCCTGCCTGAAACCACGCCTGGCACGTAAACCTGTTCCACGTTGTCTAAAATATTATCACCTGTTTTTGCTGCCGCAGACGGATTTGAAGGATCCAATATCCAGGGCTTAAAGGTTGTTGTTCCATCACTTATCCGCACATCCAGGTCGTTCACTAACTTTGGCGTCCGGCTGTTTATGGTGCCATCGGGTGTGATGGATGCGGCGGGATCTGTCCATGCTATGGTTGCAGCTAAAGTCCCATCTCCTGATGCTATTACTTTGTAAGTTTGCTGCTGTCCCTGTCGCAGTATATTTTCTTTTATTACGCTTAACGTTCCATTATCGGTGATCGCTTTTGCCGCTTTGCTCATATCCAGCAGACCCCATCCATAAATATAATCAGGACCGACATTACCCGCATCAAAAGCAGTATGGCAGGCCAGCGCTTTAAGCGTGGCAGCGCGCATAAAATTTCCATTGTTTTTTTGTGAATAATATTCCTGTAACAGGTATAAGGACCCAGTGATATTGGGGGCGGCCATAGAGGTACCGGATAAAGTTATATAAGATGCCGTGTTTGTGTTTCCTGCAGAAAGTACATCTACACCATCACCAACAATATCAGGTTTAACCCGGCCATCAGCTGTAGGGCCCCAGCTGCTAAACGAGGCAACGGAAATATCCCGGCCGCTTGCCGGGCCGTAGGGCAATGGATTTACAGCACCAACCGTAAGTATATTTTTTGCATTACCGGTTGTACTGATCACGTCATAACCGGCATTACTGCTTATACCGGCCGGCCTGGGCCCCTTATCAACCAATGTTTGATTTGCACGGCTTTGGTAACCATAATAATCGCCGCCAACCGCAGGCCCTGTGTAGGCGTGGCTATTTCCCGCTGATTCCACAATAAGGTAATAAGGAGCACTATAGGCAATATTATCCCATTCCTGCGTCCGGGATCCATAAAAGCCAAAATTATAATCAACAGAATCCCCGGGCAAGCCATACCATTCCCAGCGGTTTTGACTATCGTTAAAGCTCCATCCCGCCTCATCACCGTAGGAATGATTGGAAAGTAATAATCCCGGTGCGGCGGCGCTCATTTTTGTTACGTCGTTATCAAAATAATAAGAGTGCAGGGTGGAAGCATTGAATGCCATGCCTTTAGCCGGCGCATAAACGCCTTTTGCGATCATGGTACCTGCTACATGTGTTGCATGATCTATTACTGTTGCTGTATCTTCAATGGTGATGGTCTTTCCGGCAAACTCCTGATGGGCTTTATATACAGATCCGCCATCCCAAATAGCCAATTTATTATTTAAAACAGTGCTGGCACCAGACAGGTTTAATTGCATCGTACCGCCTGGCTGCACTGCATTGGTTTGCGTGGTAGCTGCCGCTACCGTGTTATTATAGGTAGTTAAATATACAGGAAAGCCCAGGCTATTTACTCCTTGTAATGAAACTAATCCGCCATTTTTTGTTTTTCTGCGAATGGTCCATCCATGGCTTTTTGCAAGCGTTGCCGCCCTTTGAAAATTAACCCGGAATAAATTGTTTGACCTGGATGACTGATCAGCCAACTCCTTTTTTTTGGCATCTGTCACCAATATTTGCTGACCGAATGTTTCACTTACAATACACAACAAAAAAAAAGCGCCGATAATTGCTGTGTAACTTTTATTCATATTTGGCTGATATATAGCAATTAAAGCGGGCGATCGTCATAGTAAACAAGTTTCCGTATTTTATATTGTATTATGAAATTTTGTTTTGTTTTAATACCGATATCTTGATTCGGGATCTGAATAGTTACGGCCATCTGCCGCGCTGATTTTATAATATTGTACATAAATAATGTAGCTGCAATTACCTTAAAAAAAAGCTATCGGAATTTACAATTGAGAGGTTTTTTTTCGGCCCCTGAATCCCAGCTTAAATTAAACAACACCTTAATAGAATACCCGTAACCTATTGATTATCATTTCGTATAAATGAGCGAATTGAAAAAATAAGATTAGTTAGCTTATTAAAAATTAATTAATTTCATTTTATTAATGGTTAAAATATTATTAAAAAACGACGCATGGATTAATTAAATTAACCCATATGTAATGATAATTAAACCAAAACATTGAAAGCACGCATACTCAACCTTATAATTTTATTTACAATAGCCGTAAGTATCAGCAGCGCTTATGGCGCAAATACCTATACATGGCAAGGCGGGGCAACAGGTTCATGGAATGTTGCATCAAACTGGACATTTAACGGATCTACTTCTACCGTATATCCGGGCAGCTCCGGAACAACGGATATTGCCGTTATCAATACAAGTAATGCAACCATAACTTATACCGGAACATATACAATAAGCCAGCTTCAATCAACCAATTTTGGTGTTTCCGGGATCACCATAAGTTTTACCGGAACTACCCCATCTCTAACAATCACAGCCGGGTTAAACATAGCACAGCCATCAGGTGCAGCTATAGGCATTATATTCAGCGGAAGCGGGACAGCAACCATCACTGGCACGTCAAGTTTTGGGTACCATGCTTCAATGTCAATTTCATCTGGCACCACTGTTACTTTTGCATTGGGGAGCACCATTGATTTTTCGTCAAATCAAGGAACATTAACCAATAATGGGACACTTAATCTAACCGGCTGCACCTTTAGTATCGGGAGTTACTCATCCTTTGTAAGTCCTGGTACCACTATTGCAAACAATACAACCTTTGATATCAATAGTACGCCGGGATATATAACCTATGCAGGCAAATTTGTTGCCAATTCATGCATATTTAATTTCCCAAGCCAGGCGTATTTAAAAAGCACCAGCACTTCATCAGCATTTACTGCAACCACCAGTACTTTCAATTTAACGGGCAGCGGTGGGGCCGCATATATTTATAATAACGGTACATTCAGGGACCATGGCTCAACTTATTATTTAACAGGGCAGGGGGCAAATATTCAAAATACAGGTACCGGTAATATGCATGTAAGCGGAACCACAATTAATTTTACAGCGGGCAGCAATGCGCAGGTCCTTAACAATACCGCAACCTTTACTGCGGATTCGGCAACAGCAATTAACGCCTCAACATATACATCTTCTATAACCAACTCCGGCACTTTTTACGCAGGTACATCAGGTTCAGCATGCGTTATTACTTTAGGGGCACAAAGCGCGTCCCTAACCAATACCGGCACTTTTTATTTAGGATCAACTTCGATAATTTATCCAACTGCCGTATCAACCTCTGTAACCAATACCAGCCCCGGGGTGTTTACATTACAATCAGATGCAAACGGTTCAGCGGCTATTGCTGCATTAAATACAAGCGTAGGTTCAAGCCAGCAAGCCTTATGTACAGGCACTTTTAATGTTGAGCGTTATTACCAGGGAAGCAGTACTTTTGACAATGTTAAAGGCCGGTGGTTAGCACGTGCTTACCGGATCATCTCATCGCCGGTGAACACCGGCACTAAGGTTAACGGCAATAATATTTATGATTTAAGTTATATTGTGGGAAGTACCGCCGGATCTACCACAGGGGCCAGCAGCGTTACCAATGCTTTCGTTACCGGTGCAACCGGAGGAAGTACCAGTGCGGGCAACCCGACATTGTATTTATTCCGCGAAAACAGGGCTCCCAGCAATTCTTCTTTTACCAGTGGCAATTTCATCGGTCTAATTAATATCGCATCTGCTTCTGCAATGACTATGTCTGACGGAACTACCTCCGGCACCATTCCGATTGGTAACGGCGTGCTTTTCTTTTTCAGAGGAGCGGCAACCAACTGGACCACCCGGACCAAATATCCTTTCATAGCGCCTGAAAATGTTACTTTAACCACCAAAGGCGCCTTAAACCAGCAAAGTGTAACGGTAAAGGATTGGTACACCACAAGTTCACCCAATTTGGGTTATACAGTTACCGCCGGCAATGCTACAGTACGGGGATTTAATATGGTTGGTAATCCTTACCCTTGTACAATAGACTGGGAAACCGTTAATACCGGTGGCATTACTGTTACAAACATCAATCCGACCATATATGCCTTTAACCCGGTAACCTACCAGTATGATACGTACTCTTCAAGTAGCCACCTTGGAAGTGCAGCCACATTTTCGGGTAAAATTGCCAGCGGTCAGGGATTTTTTGTGCAGGGGAATAATAATAATACTTCTGCGCTTCCGGCTTTAACATTTAATGAGTCGGCGAAAGCTCCAACTTCTTTACCCGTCGGTTCCAGCCTGTATATGGGAACTCCCGTTGCCCAGACTGCTCCGCAACTGATACGGTTAAAACTTATCATTGATTCATTGAATTATGATAACACGGTGGTTGCTTTTAATTCAACAGCTTCGACAAAGTATAACCCCGCAGAAGATTCTCATTACCTGCCCGGATTAGGCGGTGCAATGGAAAGTTTATCAAGCTTCTCGGCTGATAGTGTGCCTTTAGCGATCAATTCTCTGCCTTTGCCCGGGAAAGGCCGGCAGGTGATCCGGTTAAATGTTACCGGATGGGTTAACGGCCGGTATACACTTGAAAGAACTGCCCTGGACGCCATCCCGCAACTTTACGAAGTATGGCTGATGGACACCTACAAAAAGGACTCATTGGATCTGCGCAATAATACTACCTATGCCTTTAATATTAATTTATCGGATAAGGCGAGCTTTGGAAGTAACCGCTTCCAGGTTATCATCCGTCAAAATCCTGCTTTAGGGGTACACCTGTTAAGTTTTTCCGTAATAAAAGAAACAAATAAATCGCAAATCAGCTGGACAACAGAGAATGAGCAGAATTATACCAGCTTCACTGTTCAAAGAAGTACTGATAACGGAGTGACATTTGACGTAACAGGTGGTTTTGTTTCAAGTGCACAAGGAACTTACAGCCTGTCGGATAACAATCCGGTTAACGGCACTGATCTGTACCGCCTTAAAATTGAAGACCTGAACGGTAACATCACCTATTCAAATGTTATTGCGCTTTCTTTTGGCACTGTCACTAATGCCAATACCTTAAGCGTATATCCTAATCCATCAAATGGTGTAATTAACCTGTCTATCCTGTCAAATAGCACCACCAACGGCTTGTCTGCGCTGCAATCCGCCAATTCTATTCCCGGCCTTGCTTCTGCAAACAACAGCAGCCCCGCGGCTGCTTATGATATTAAAATAATAAGCATTACAGGGGCTGTGATAAAATCAACAACTTCAGCATCTGCAAACTGGCAGGATAACGTGAGCAGCCTTACACCAGGCACTTACATTATACAGGTAATTAATAAAAACAATAACAAACTGGTGGGTAAAAGCACCTTTGTTAAAATTTAACTTTTATGGTAAGCTGATGGAGAAAAGATCCCCCAAAACATGACCATCCGCTCCATAAACCTTCCTTTTTGACGTTTAATTATCTTTCAGGTCGATTTAAGATAATCTGGCGCCCCTTTTTATTAATCGCTTTGCCGTGCACCACAACTGTTTATAACAATTACACAACTTGGGGTGTTAAGCTATCACATTGTAGAAAAACTTTCTTATATGCTGAATGGGGAATAAAACCGCTTATTAATTTTAAAGAAAAACCAATAAAATAACAGTTTAATTACCCCCACCTACAAGAAAATCACAGACTTTTTCCTCTAATTAATATTTATTTATCCTTATTATTCTGATTAACAATACTTCAGCATTGTTATTGCTGAGATCAAACAGATTTGATAAATTATTGATTTTTTTAACGTGAAACCTAAAGCACACTTATGCCTTATTGTATTTTTACTGTTAACTGCATTTAGAAACGCAGATGCAACCAACCATTTATCAACCAAAAAAATCAGTCATCGTGTTGGAGGCCCCGGAACCGGGCAAGATGTTATTAGCTTTAAGCTATTGCGTTTAAAATTAATAATCGACTCTTTAAACTATGATGATATAGTTATAGGATTCGGTGCCAGCACCTCAACTAAATATAATCCACAGGAAGATTCAGGATATTTACCCGGCATAAATGCCCCCGAAGGTTTGTCAAGCTATTCATCAGACAATGTTCGTTTATCTGTAAACCTTTTACCGTTGCCAAAGCGGTCGCCGCAAGTTATCAGGTTAGACGTAGAAGGTGCAAAAAGCGGCCTATTTAGGCTTCAAAGAACCGAACTCGATTCAATCCCGCCTATTTATGAAATATGGCTGATAGATAAATACAAGAAAGATTCCCTTGACCTGCGGAATAATAGTTCCTATTCATTTTATATAAATAAAAAAGATACCAACAGCTTTGGAAGTAACCGTTTCCAGGTTGTCATCCGCCAAAACCCTGCGTTAGGCATTCACTTATTAAATTTCATAGCTACCAAAGTAAACAACGGGGCCGAGATAAGTTGGATGACAGAAAACGAGCAGGATTACACAGACTTTACTATTGAACGAAGTATTGATAACGGCAAAACCTTTTATATATTAAATGGCATAACTTCAAATTGCAAAGGATCATACAGTTTCCTGGATAAAAATCCAATTAACGGCAGTGACCAGTACCGCGTAAAAATTACAGATTTAAATGGCGCTGTCAGTTATACAAGCATGATAACACTTAGCTACGGCAATGCCGCTACTGTTGCAAACAACCTGAACATCTATCCCAATCCTTCAAACGGACTTATAAATCTGTCGGTTATACAAAATGCCGGCAGCTTACCGCCGGCAAAAAAAACCAATGCGCTCCCTGCTTTGGCTTCAATCAATTATAGTGGTGCCTCATCCTATGATATTAAGATCATAAGCACCAGCGGTTACGTTATAAAAGCAGCTACCTCAAGCTCTGCTAACTGGCAGGCTAATGTTAGCAATCTGGCGCCAGGAACCTATATTATACAGGTGATCAATAACAACGATAACAGCCTTGTTGGAAAACGCACGTTTATCAAATTGTAATTTGAAAGATTAACAACAGTTACCTGATTACCGTCCGACTTTACCCGTCGATGTTTTAAACCAGTTTCATATTTACGGGATCCCAGTGTATAACTTTATTCTGGAAATAGCTGTCGTTGCAGGCCAGGCAGGGAGCAGCAGCCCTGAAACCAAATACGGCATCTTCCACCACTGGTTTACCGGTGCGGACGGAATCCATAAAATTGGCAAAGTGATCGTTTGATGAACTATATCCCTGGGGAGAATGATAGGTTACACCCGGTAAATTTGGTGATTGCCTGTCGGCAGCAGGATATTTTGTATTATAATTATCCATTAATTTTTTCTGCATATCTTCCGGAAAAGTGGATAGCGAATCCCATCCGCCAATGCCAGGTGCAACAGGCATTTTATTTTTACTGATTGTAAAGCCTTGGTCGTCATCCATAAAAAGCACCCCTTCTGAGCCAATGATTTTGGTAGAGGTGCGTTCTCCTTCGCCGCTTACAAAATTTACCCGCAGCGTTACCTGGAACGCAGGATGTTCTTTTGATTCGGGATATTCAATAACGGCGCTCATTACATCCGGCACATTTCTTCCATCTTTCCAGTAATAGGTTCCGCCGATGGAAAATATCTTATCAGGACCCTTTGAATCGGTGATAAAATGGATCCCCGATAAAAGGTGCACAAAAAGATCACCGGCTACGCCAGTACCATATTCGCGGTAATTACGCCACCTGAAAAATCTGTTATCATTATAAGGAAGCTTTACCTTTTCATTTGCCTGGTATCGGTTCCAGTCCACCGTTGCAGGCGAAGCATCCAAAGGGATGGTATATTGCCAGGCGCCCAGTGCATTTTGCCGGTTAAACGAGGCTTCAACAGAATTTATCTGTCCGATAGCGCCTGCCTGGTATAATTCTTTAGCCTTTTGAAAAGCCAGGCTGCTAACCCGCTGGCTGCCCACCTGGAAAATAGCTTTGGTTTCCTGCTGGGCTTTTATTTCGTTGAGCCCTTCACTGATGTAATGAACCATTGGTTTTTCGCTGTAAACCGCTTTGCCTTTGTGCATAGCTTCAATTGCAATGGTGCTATGCCAGTTGTCACTCGTAGCAATAATAACGGCATCCACATCTTTCCGGTTTAGTATCTCCCGGTAATCTGAAGTTGTAAAAATATTTGCGCCAAAAACTTCCTTTGCGCGCTGTAGTCTGCCTGTGTATAAATCACAGCAGCCAACCAGTTCAACACCGGGGCAGTTTAGCGCACTATGGGTATCATTAAATCCCATAATACCCATGCCGATGGTGGCAATTCTAATTTTATCATTTGCGCTGAATCTTTTTTCAGCTTGTAATAATCTTCTTTCATGATCTTCCATAGCTGCAAAGCCCGAAAGTGTGGCAGAGGACAGTACAATGGTACCTCCTAATTGCTTAATAAATTTTCTGCGATCAGACGACATAATTCTAGTGGGTTTAAGAACAGTAAAAAATTATAACTAGTTAATTGGTTACCTTATTTGCAGGAGCAATCAGGCTATTAATATGCAATATATGTATTTTGTTGAATTGGTTTATTGAGTTATTTTCAAACTTGCCCGGCTTAAGCTGCTACTTTCTACTCACCATAAACTCCAGTTCCGCTTTGTCAGGCAGCTCTTGTTTCCCGGCGCCTTTGTCAAATACCATTGCCTGGTAACTTTGGGTGTCATATTTTGGCCATACCGGCAGGCCGGTTCCGTTAGGGTTACCGCTGGTGATAAAGTTTACCCAATAATTGGACATTAACCGGGCTAATTCAAAGTCGGCAGGCTGCCATGGACGATGAAGGAACTTTAAATTATCCATCATATAAGCAACCTCGCCGGTATGGAAAGCGCCATATTTAACATAATCCGCAGTGGCTGGTAGTTTATGGGCAAAATAATATACATAAACAGGCGACTTCCCTTGTTTGCTCTGTGTCCCGGCCCATTTATAGCCTGACATTGCAAAAATCATATCCCTGCTTAACTTGATTTGTGAACGCACCGCTTCCTGATCAGTATTTGCAGGATAATATTTTAAAAATTGATCAGCGTCCGGCCCGTATTGTTCTTTCGCCTCTTGCTGAAAGGCCTCCTTATTTTTAAAAGCGGCAACAAAGCTCTCGTCGGCATTCCAACCCGTTAGCACCGGCACATCATTTTCCTTTCGCTCAGCAAAAATTTCTTCAACTGGTTTCGGTAATACAAAACCATCAATAACAGGCGAATAGCGGCCGGGAAACTTCATCAGTTTGGCGGCCGGAATTTTTCTCAAATCTTCCAAGGAAGCGGCATTAACAGTCTGCGCTAATTTTAGCCCCTGTTGTTCGGCGCCGGTGAGCGTGCTTGTTTTTATCAGTGGGTTGGTGATCATCATTGAGCCGCTTTCGGCAATGGCTTTGTTAAAAAGGCCCTTTGCTACCGGTGACGCCACCAAACAGTGTACGCTCATCGAACCTGCCGACTGGCCTGCGATCGTCACATTATCCGGATCACCGCCAAAAGCAGCTATATTCCTTTTTATCCACTTTAAAGCGGCGATCTGATCAAGCAGGCCATAATTTCCTGAAGCGTTATCGGGTGATTCTTTTGTAAGTTCAGGGTGAGCAAGAAAACCAAAAACACCTACCCGGTAATTAACCGATACAAATATGATACCTTTTTTTGCCATGGCTTCACCATCATAAATTGGTACTGCTGTGCCGCCGCTGGTAAAGCCCCCTCCGTATATCCAAACAAAAACCGGCTTCTTATTATCTGCACGCACCTTTGTCCAAACGTTCAGGTAAAGACAGTCTTCACTGATAGGTGTTTCAGGAATAAGGAATTCGGGGGTATAAACCATAAATGGAACCGGCTTTGCCTGCATGGGGCTTGGTCCGAATGAATCACATTTTTTAATACCCTGCCACGGCTTTACAGGCTGGGGTGCTTTCCAGCGCAATTCACCAACCGGCGGCGCTGCAAATGGAATACCCTTAAAAGCCACTACATCACTCACTTCACTTTTAACACCAGAGATATGGCCGCCCTCGATTGCTATTGTATCAGAATTTTTACCTGGTGTTTTGCCGGCTACGAATGAATATAGTAAAACTGAAATACATGCAAAAAGCACGCAAACAGTCCTGGCAGGTTGCTTTTTCATAATTATTGGTTTATAATGCGTCTTGATGACGCAATATAATAATTTACAAACGGCTATTTTAAACCATGCTACTTTTTAATATAATTTAAAAAGTATAATTTGCAATATATAATCTCCCAATTAACCTGATATAAAAAGTTATGAAAAAATTATCCTTTTCGTTAAGTCTTTGCATAATAACATACTTCGGATTTGGCCAAACTGCCAAAACCGGGTTAGCAATTATTCCCGAACCGGTAAGTGTTATTACAAAAAAAGGTGAATTTATCCTGCCCAAACATGTGATGATCGTGGCCGCCCCGGGGGCAGACTTGAAATTGGTTACCAGTTATCTCAAAAACAAACTGACCACTTCAACCGGTGCGCTGGTTACTACAAAAAACAGTGCTAAAATCCCGGCTACTATCAAATTAACCCTGAACATCAAAGCGGACACCGCTTTGGGTAAAGAAGGTTACCATTTATGGGTTGGCAAAAAAGGCATTCTAATAAGAGCCAATGAACCTGCCGGATTATTTTATGGTGTGCAAACCCTTATACAATTATTCCCTAAAGAAATTGAAAGCCCTGAAGTAATCGCCGGTATGAAATGGACAGCTCCCTGTGTTGATATTAAAGATTACCCAAGGTTTAGCTGGAGAGGGTTAATGCTTGATGTCTCGCGTCATTTCTTTACTAAAGATGAGGTGAAACAATATATCGACCAAATGGTGCGCTACAAATACAACCTGCTGCATATGCACCTTACTGATGACGAAGGCTGGCGGGTTGAAATAAAAAGCCTGCCGCGATTAACTACCGTGGGCGCTTATAATGTTAACAAAGTAGGTGAGTTTGGCAGATTTTCCACGCCTACACCTGATGAGCCGCGTACTTACGGAGGTTTTTATACCCAGGATGACATCAGGGAACTGGTACAATATGCTAAAGAAAGGTTTTTAAATATTTTGCCCGAAATTGATGTACCGGGACATAGTTTGGCAGCCGTTGTTTCTTATCCCGAGCTTTCAGTTACCCCGGGTGCCGACAAATACCAGGTGCGCTCGGGCGAGCGGACAAATGTTGACAATACGCTAAATCCATCCAGCGAATATACTTATGCCTTCCTGGATAAGGTAATGACCGAGGTGGCACAATTATTTCCTTTTGCTTATGTGCATATGGGCGGCGATGAGTGCAATAAAGCCTGGTGGGCCAAAAGCGATTCTGTAACTGCTTTAATGAAAAGAGAAAATTTAACCACTTATGAGCAAGTACAAAGTTACTTTGAAAAACGCCTGGAGAAAATTGTAGAATCAAAGGGTAAAAAATTTATGGGCTGGGACGAGATCATTGAAGGAGGCCTTGGCCCAAATGCAGCAGTAATGAGCTGGCGCGGAATAAAAGGAGGCATCACCGCTTCAAAACTGGGTCATGAAGTGGTAATGAGCCCCACAACCTTTGCTTACCTGGATTATATGCAAAGCGATCGCGTTATGGAGCCGCATGTGTATGCCACGCTACGATTAAGCAAAGCTTATGAATTTGAACCGGTACCAGACAGCGCCGATGCTAAATTGATTTTAGGCGGCCAGGCAAACTTATGGGCCGAACAGGTATTTAATTTCAGGCAGGTTGAATATATGACCTGGCCACGGGGCTTTGCAATTGCAGAATCGGTTTGGTCGCCAAAGGAGAAAAAAAACTGGAATAACTTTTATCCCCGCGTCGAAAAACAATTCGCCCGGTTTAACGAAGCCAACATCAAATATGCACCCAGCGTATATGACCCCGACTTTAATGCCAGCGTGGGTGCTGACAGCCTTATGCATGTCGCGCTAACCACCGAAATCCCCAACCTGGATATCTATTACAGCTTTGACAACTCTTACCCTGATAGGTTTTACCCGAAATATACCGAACCTTTGATAGTACCTAAAGATGCTACGCAACTTAGGGTCATCACCTATAGAGGTAAAGAGCCAATTGGAAGAATGATAACGATGCCGATAGCAGAACTTAAGCAGCGGGTAGAAAGATCAAACCGCAGACGTTAATATTCGGCAAAGATTCCGGACACATTTAAATAGTTAAACTTGCGAAGTTTTTGAAACTTCGCAAGTTTTTCTCATTAAAGTTTTAAATAAAGCGATGTTCGGATGGGGTCCGTTATACAGCGTCAATCCGCTTCAACACAATATTGCCTACGGGCTTTACCACCAATGGTATTTTCTCCACATAAGTTTCGCTGGTATCAAGGCCAAAAGCTTTCGCTTCGGATTGTGCCAGTTTCTTAATTGCAAAATAACTATTCAATATAAAACCTTCCCTAATACTGAAACTGTTATTGTATGACAAGAATTTTTCCATGATCACAAACCTGAAATCGGCGGCAATTTTGAATTTATTCAGCGAATCATAATGACTGGTGATATCAATTTCTTTCCGTGCAACCATGTCTTCAATTACTTTGCGATATAATACGTTAACACGCGGCTGGATCCTGAACCCTAACCTGAATTCAACACGTATCACTTTTCCTGGTTCTACCTGGTCAACGCTGTACTCCATGGTATAGGGCTCATTGGTTGTTTCAATATGAATAAACCAATAGGTATCAGCCCGCTTAGGCTTACGGCTCATAATGGAGTACATGATCTTTTCTTCTATCTGTTTGGCATTGTTAGCCTTGGTAAGATAGATCAGGTGCGTTGAATATTTACTTACGGATTGATCCGCACTTAATGCTGTTAACAACGGGATCTGGTCTTTCAGATCAATAAAATGCAGGAAGCGGTTATTGATCTTACGGGCCTTAAACCAGATGTACATGGTAAATATCAATCCGCCTTCAAATACAAGGAAAAACAATCTCTTTAACAGCTTTATGGCGTTAGCAACAAAAAATGAAAACTCAACCGTTAAAAACACGCAAAGTATAATAGTAACCAGCCATACCGGCCAGTGCTTAACGTACCGCATAAAATAGTACATTAAAATGGTGGTCATCAGCATGGCAATGGTAATTGAAAAACCGTAAGCAGCAGTCATCGCTTCGGAAGTGCGGAAGTAAAGTGATACCGCTATACAACCAAAACAAAGGATCCAATTAATGCTGGGGATATAAATTTGTCCGCGAATGTTAGACGGATATTTAATGGTGATCCGGGGCCAAAAATTCATGCTTACCGCTTCGCTTATCAATGTAAATGAACCGCTGATAAGTGCCTGGCTGGCAATAATAGTTGCCAGCGTAGCCAGCGCCACACAAGGGATCATTAATAAATGCGGATTGGGCACAATCTGGTAAAATGGGTTCACATTGGTAAAATCTTTTCCCGCCGGCTGCATTAATACCCAGGCGCCCTGGCCCAAATAGCTTAACAAAAGGGTTACTTTTACAAATATCCAGCTTACCTGGATGTTTTTACGCCCGCAGTGACCCAGGTCCGAGTACAATGCCTCGGCACCGGTTGTACACAAAAACACAGCGCCAAGCAGGTAAATTGCCCTTGGATGTTTTACCAGCAACATAATGCCATAATAAGGATTAAACGCTTTGATGATACCAGGATTCTGCACAAATTGATAAGCGCCTAAAACACCGATCATTAAAAACCAAAGCAGCATTACCGGTCCGAATGCGGAACCGACTACTTTGGTACCAAACTGCTGAAAAAAAAACAGCAAGATCATGATACCAATAACGATCCCTAACATAAGGCTGTTGCCCGGAACAAAACTAGCTGCCAGCGAAGGCACGTTACTTAAGCCCTCAATGGCTGACGTCACCGAAATGGGTGGTGTAATGATACCATCGGCAAGCAGGGTGCCTGCACCTATGATAGCCGGGATAGCCAGCCATTTGCCATAACGGCGCACCAGTGCATACAATGAAAATATTCCACCTTCACCGTGGTTATCGGCTTGCAGGGTTATTACAATGTATTTGAAAGTAGTTTGCAATGTTAAGGTCCAGAAAATGCAGGATATTGCCCCTAAAACGAGTGATTGATTGATGGTTCGTCCTTCAACTAACAGGGTTTGGAAAACATATAATGGTGAAGTACCAATGTCGCCGAAAATAATACCGAGAGTGATCAACGCACCCGCAAAAGAAAGTTTTTTAATATGTGGATTCATTAAATCAGGATAAAATAAAAGCTATAATATTGGGAAAAGAGAATTTTAACCGCAAGGATAAGGCAGTTAAAGACGCCAAAGAATGATAACTCATTAGAGGTGAAATCAATTTAATTAATTATTAATTAGCGCTAGCCAATAGCCATGCCATAATAAGCAAACATCCGTTTATAATAATTAAATAATTGGCTTACAGATTTTTAAGGGGATAGTGTAAAAAATACACAAAAACAACACCCTATCATTTTGATAGCGTGATTATCATTTTGATAGGCTTAACGAATCGGTAAGGAATAAATCTATAATTACAAATAAAATCCCTTAAAACGGTACGGGTCTGCAGTTCTATAAAAAGTTAACGGAATTTGGAAACTGAAGAATGATTTGTGGGTCTGGAATATTTTCTTGGTACTTATCTTTTTCTGAATACCGGCAAACACCAGGATAATCGCCAGATTTTCCTTCTATATCAAACATAAGTTGAAAATGCAGGTGAGGGGGCCAATTGCCATTTTCAGTCATGTTTCCAAAGGTACCGATTTGCTGATCTTTATTTATTGGCATTCCAACGGTTAAGCCAGCAAGACTGCTGCGGCTCAGATGGCCATAAAGGGAATACAACGTCAATCCTTCAAGGTGATGTTCCAGGATGATAGCAGGGCCGTAATCCCCAAAATTATTGTTGTCTTTAAAGCTGTGTACTATCCCCTTCAAAGGAGCGTAAACAGCTGTTTCGGCATCGCCCCATATATCAACCCCTAAATGCAGGCGACGGGGTTCATCATCCGTATTAAAGTGCATGCTGCGCGCGTAAATAGTACGGTGTTCCATATAACCGCCAATACCATATTTGCACGTATGGCTTTGAAGCTTCTGCGTTACCCAGCGGTTAAACTTTTCAGTTTCGTTAAAAATATCGCCGTTTAAGTCAATGTTGCCTGCCGTAAAATCAAAGTGATAAAGGCGATCAGTGACTGCATTAAAATCAACCACTTTTCCCGTCGCAGCCGGATTGGCCTCAAGATAAGCGGTTAGCCGTGCATTAGCATCCATCAACTTATTTATTCAGTTTCAGGCTGCCTGTCTTCCTTGCTTATTTTCTCGAAGATCTTGTCCATTCTCTCAACATACTCGCTGGTGTCATCCACAAAAAACTCAAGCTGAGGGATAATCCTTACCTGATCTTTTATACGTGCACCCAGTTTATACCTGATCTCTGACGCATGCAGCTTAATAGTTTGAAGGGCCAGCTGCGGATTGGTATTATTAAAAAAACTTAAAAACACCCTTGCAATAGCCAGGTCCGGGGTTACCCTAACTTTGGTAATTGTTATTAGCGTGTTGGGCAGGTAATTAATGCCCTCACGCTGAAATATAGCTGCAAGGTCCTGTTGTATTACTCCCGCAAATTTTTGCTGACGTTTTGATTCCATGGTTTATAAGCTAAAGGCTTAAAGCATAAAGCTAAAAGCTTTTTTTATTCAGACTCAAACATAAAGCCAGAGCCTGGTAAGTTTGTAGTTTTTATTTCAATATAAGGCTAAAAGTTTTAAACTTTTAGCCTTATCTGCTATTTACACATATCCTGCGGAATTTCCTTGGTTATCTTGATTAATTTATTCACCACAAGCGTACTATCGTACTCTGCTCCCAGCCCTTCTTTACCTGAAGGTATTTTTACACCCTCTACTTCAACATATACCGGCAAATAAGGTTTTTCGAAATTTAACTGGGAATATTTTAACTCCAGTTCCTTCGCGCTATCAGTCACCCAAAATTCGCCTCCGTTGTCACAATCTTTAAAAGACTTTATTTCGGGTCCAAAACTATATATCCCCTTGTAAACAATATGCTTATTACCTTTTCCCGAATCGCTTTTGCATGAATATACACCCACCATTGCAACAAACAGTAAATATTTTATCTGCTTTAAATTCATGTTAGTATTACAAGTCCTGCTTTATATCGTTTAACCCTTTAATACTAAGGCGGGCGCTTACACCGGATGCTATTATAGCGATAGCAATTACGGTTAAAAACACCAAACCAAAATCAGAAAACCGGAGGGCAACCGGGTAAGCGTCTAACACCGAGATTCTCGACCCCATTTTTATCAAACCAAAATGTTGCTGCAATATACAAAATACAAGACCTAAAAACATGCCTACAATACATCCCGTTACTGATATCATCATGCCTTCAAAAAAAAACACACCCTGAATAAGTTGTTTATTGGCCCCTAAACTACTTAAAATAGCAATATCTTTCCTTTTATCAATTACCAGCATGGTTAAAGAGCCAATTATGTTAAATATTGCAATAATTAAAACAAAGGTTAATATCATAAAAATAAACCACCTTTCAAAGTTTAAGGTCTTGTAAAGCTCTGCATTTTGCTCCCTTCGGTTTTTTACCGTATAGTTTTTCCCTATCTTTTTAAGGATGGCCGATTGAACCCCGGCAAGATCGGCGCCTTTTTTATAGTTAATTTCCAGTGATGATACGTTTTGCGATTGACCAAGCAGGTCACGTACAAAATCAATCGGAGTGATAATTATGTCGTCAAATTCTTCCTCAATGGCAAATACACCCGACGGAGTAATGGATCGTACAACAAACTCATTTAACGGATTTGTCGCGGCACCCGCTTCCCTGCGGGGCGCATATATTTCCAGGGGTGCAAACTGGTCGTGTACATTTACCCCAAGGCTGCCTTGTATTGACGATCCAATAACAGCATAATCCTGATCGGCTGTTTTCAGGGTGAACGAACCGCTTTGAATAGTACTATCTAGCTGGCGGTTTTTCAAAAACTCTTTGCTCACTCCCTTTATGGTTCCTATAAATGGCTTATTGTCGTACTTAATCAGCACTTTTTCCTGTAACACTTCAGTATAGGAGAACACTTTGGCATCCTGGTGAAGCGAATTAAAATAGGCGGTATTTGGGTCAAAGGTTTTCCCCAGGCGGGGTTCTATTTTTATCTCGGGTGTAAAATTGCTGTATAACGAAAGGATCACCTCTTCAAACCCGTTAAACACCGATAAAATAATTACTAATGCCGCACTGCCAATCAATACCCCAAGCATAGAGATGCCTGAGATAACATTGATGGCATGCATTTTCTTGCTGGAAAACAAATACCTTTTGGCTATGTAAACGGAGGTGTTCAAATGGTGAGTAGTGATTGTTATTGGTGAATATTGCTAAGTTAAAAAGGGATTGGTTTCTTTTTCAAAACCAATAGTTGTTTCGGGACCATGGCCGGGATAAACCACGCAATCATCCGGCAGGGTAAACAATTTTTGTTCAATATTTTCAATCAATTGCATTAAACTGCCTCCGGGCAAATCGGTGCGCCCTATACTGTTCCTGAACAATACATCCCCGCCTATTAATATGTTGGCGTCTGTTGCGTAATAGCATAAATGTGCCGGCGAATGACCGGGTGCAAATATCAAAATAAGCTCTGTGTTGCCAAATTGCACATTGCCGGTTTCCGGTAAATAGGCATCCGGGATTGGCGATGGTTCGTAACGGATACCCATGGCAGGCGCATAGGCTATCACAGCCTCCAGCAGGGGTAATTCGCCGATGTTAAACTGCGGTTTTAATCCGTATTGGTCAAAAATAAATTTATTGCCAAGCACATGATCGATATGGCAATGCGTATTGAGCAATAAAACGGGTGTTAACTTATTTTCCCTGATAAAGTTTACTATTGTGTTTTGTTCAGCAGCGGTCTCCATTCCCGGGTCAATAATGGCGCATTCCCCGCTTTCATCGTATAAGATATATGTATTTTCCTGGTAAGGATTATTTACAAAGGATTGAACGTTTGTCATAGTTCAAAAGTAAGGAATTTATCTAATGCGAAATATAGAAGTTAAGCAACCAGCGAGCTACAAATAATTTGATCTCTTTTCAACTATTATGTCCCATATCTTTCAAAAAAACAACCCTAACTTTGCATGTTTTGCCACTGCTGGTTGAAAATAAAGATATTTGCAGCGTTTACATCCACTAATGGATCATAATACAATTAAGGCATATATATAACTTATTATTGCCTGTCTGATTATTTTTCGGTATACCAGTTAATTGAAGTGAATTAGCTAACATTAATGTTAAAACAAAAGAATGAAACAAAACACAGAAACCGCATTGCTTGTAATGGATATGCAGATGGGAACACTTGCCATGCTTCCCTCCGCCGGGGCGCTTATCGGCAATGTTGCCCAGGCAATAGCAGCTGCCCGTGAAAAGAAAATACCCGTTATTTATGTGGTTGTAGGATTCAGACAGGGAATGCCGGAAATAGACATGAACAATAAAAGCTTCAGCGCCTTTAAAGAAAGACTGGTCAATGTAAATATGGTCGATTTTATGAAAGTGCACCAGGACCTGGAGCCCTTGGCCGACGAGGTAACGGTTGTAAAGCGCCGTGTAAGTGCATTTGCGGGCAGCGACTTTGAAATTATTTTAAGATCATTCGGTATAAAGCACCTGGTTCTTACCGGCATAGCTACCAGCGGTGTGGTGCTGTCAACCTTACGCGAAGCGGCCGATAAAGATTACCGTTTAACTGTATTAGCCGACTGTTGTGCTGATGGCGACGAGGAAGTGCATCGAGTGCTGACCACCAAGATTTTCCCACGGCATGCAGATGTAATTGCATTAGAAGACTGGGTTAAATAGTAAATGATTCGGTAGAGTTTCGAATAAAGCACCAGTATCCGGTGCTTTATATTTGTGTATCCCGGTACAAAACCGTCATGGTTTTTTATTTTCGTTTACACACCTTAAACGTCAGATACCTGTCAATTTATAATGCTAACCCTTTTAAAATCCATCAAAGTCTCATCTTTACTAAAAAAATTATAAATGGATCAGCAACAATTATTTGTTAAAATGGCGCTTTTAAGCTGGAACACCCAGGTAAAAAGGGCTGAAAAGGTATTTAATTCGTATACCGACGACGAGTTTTATTTACCTGTAGCTACCGGAAAAAACCGTATCGTTTATTTATACGGGCATCTTGCTGCTTATCATGATATGCTGAAAGAAACTTTGGGAATAGGAAAGCAGAACAGACCTGATTTAGCGGTGATATTTTTGCAAAACCCTGATAATCCATCAATAAAATTACCGCCGATTGAAGAACTTAAAGCGCATTGGACAGAAGTACATGGCGAATTGAACACTTTATTTGATCAGTTATCCCCCGGCGATTGGTTCAAAAGGCATAATGCAATGACTGATGAAGATTTTGAAAAGGACCCTTCAAGAAACAGGCTAAGCGTGTTGTTGAACAGGGCAAATCATGTTGCTTACCACATTGGGCAAGTAGTTTTGGTTAAGACTGTAAATGTTTAATTGGTAAAAAACATCTGTAAATGCGAATTCCCGGAGTTTGCCAAAATTTCGCGGCTCAGTTAAAGGTTAGCAGGCGCAATGTCTTTAGTCAAGGGAAACGGCGTTCGAATTTGTTCCCAAATTTATTTTAGTCAACCTCCCCAAAGGGCTTTTGAGAAAGAATGAAGTTAAAGTCTTCCCTACCGGGGGAGGTTTAGAGGGGCCTGAAGGCGGATTTACGCTTTATGCCACCATGTTTGGGCCCATTCTGCCCGCTCCGCTTCATTCAAAAACGTCCAGGCCACAATGCGGCTTACTTTTTGGCCCTGCGACATACTGATATTTCTTACCTCATAAGCTGCAACCTTTTTTAAGGCCTTGTAAACACCCGGGAGTGTGTTTTTTTTTGATACCAGGGTGGTAAACCATAAACATTGTTTGGCTACCAATGCGCTTTGTTCAATAATAAGTTTAATAAATGCCGCCTCGCCGCCATGGTACCACAATTCCTTTTTTTGCCCGCCAAAATTTAGTGTCGTTTGCGGCTGGCCGCCCGTTTTTAATTTGTTCCATTTATTGATAGTTGCCAACTGTGCTTCCTGCAGGGAACCATGGAAGGGCGGATTACAGATGGTTGCATCAAAACCTTCATCCTTAACAATAATTCCTTTAAAAATATTATGCTTGTTGGTTTGCTGCCGCAATAAGACATTGCTTTTTAAGTGATTATTTGCTGCAATGATGTCTTTTGCAGAACGGATAGCAATAGGGTCGATATCGGTACCAACAAACTGCCAGCCGTAAACACTGCTGCCAATAACCGGGTAAATACAATTAGCACCGGTGCCAACATCCAAAATTTTTATGCTTTTCCCGGTGGGGACTTTGCCGTTATTGTTTTCACTTAACAGGTCGGCCACATAATGTATATAATCTGCGCGGCCAGGTATCGGCGGACAAAGATATCCTTCCGGTATGTCCCAGTCGTTAACGCCATAAAATTGCTTCAACAAACTTTTATTCAGCATTTTTACCGCCTGCGGATCGCTAAAACTGATTGATTCAATACCGTATTCATTCAGTTTAACAAAAGGGCGAAATTCAGGACTGGTTTCTATCAGCTGCTCAAAATCATACCCGTGCCTGTGGGCATTTCTGGGATGTAAATTCTCTTTTTCGGCGATCGTTTGTTTTGGACTTGTTGGCATAAGAGGAAATAGCTGCTTAGCTTAAGGAAAGTGCTAAGTTACGACAATCGCAACTCATTTAAGAGACTCGTTAATAACGTACAACCTGATTATAGGTGATGTAGTGTGGCCGGACTTTAGTTTTGCAAGTAAATAAATAACGGCAAATAAACTTGTTGCATTATCATAAAAAGCATAACGGTACAATTAAATCATTTTTAGAGGTATATCGCGTATTATCACTTATTGAATGCTCATTAAACTAATATGAAATTATTAAGTTCATATATACGCCCTTTCAATTAAATTAAAAATTAATAATGCCGATAGAGACATTTTTTTCTATTTTTATAACAATAAATCAATATAGGCCTTCATACCAGTTTGATAAACCTAAAAATTATTGGTCCTAATGAGGGCTTTGCCAGTGTTCCTTACATGAGAAGAATATTACTTTTATTTGTAGTCTTATTTTTTTTTCACCCGGTCTTCGCAAAACAGGGCTATGATAGTCTGTTGATTAAACTCAATCATATTTTAGAGAAAAAAAAGGACTATGATGCCAAAAAGCTGGCGAGGATTGATAAACTGCAGCAGGATTTAAACAATGCCCCCAACCCCGATCTTAATTTTAAATACAACATTTATTTAAAATTTTATGAGGAGTATAAATCTTTCAATTATGCAAAAGCATTTTACTACGCCAAAAAACTGCAGCAAGCGGGCAATCTTTTAAAAGATCCTGCTAAAATTGCTTACAGCCGCATCAAATTCGGGTTTATTTCGCTTTCATCCGGTATGTTTAAGGAGGCTTTTGATACCCTTAAAAATGTAAATGTGAAATTGCTTGATAACGAAGCCCGCGGAGAATATTATTTTTTAACCGCCCGCACATATTATGACTTGGCTGACTATGATAAGGACGATTATTACACCCCTATATATAACAGCCGGGCAGGGAAATATATTGATTCATCCACTGCTTTATGTAAACCCAGTTCATCCCAATACATTTATTATACCGGGTTAAGATATTTAAAAACCGGGAATATATTAAAGGCTGTAAATGAGTTAAAAACTCTGGTAAAAGATTATCATTTAACTGACCACCAGTTCGCGGTAACAGCATCAACGCTAAGCGATATTTATATCCGGGATAACCAGATAGATAGTGCCATCTCTCTGTTGATACCTGCTGCCATCGCTGATATAAAATCATCAACCAAAGAAGCTGCTGCAATGATGAATCTGGCGCAACTGCTGCACAAAAAGGGCGATGTTAACAATGCCTATATTTATATTAACGAGGCGCTTGACGATGCAACCTATTATGGCGCAAGGCAAAGAGAAATACAGGTAAACGCCATTCTGCCTGTTATAGCCGGAGACAGGATAAATTCAGTTGAAGGGCAACGGCGTATTTTGTTTTTTTACGCATTATCGCTTACCGTATTAGCTTTGATGGTTGTTGTTTTTGCAGTTATTATTTATAAACAACTAAGGAAATTAAGGATAGCCGATAAAGTGATAATTGAAACCAATCACCATCTCCTTGAAAGTATTGATAAGCTGAACGAGGCCAATAAAATAAAGGAAGAATATATTGGCTATTATTTTAACCTAATTTCTGAATATATCAATAAGCTCGATAAGTTTAAGCGATCTGTTGATAACAAGCTTACTACAAAACGATTTGAGGATATCCGTATACTGGTTAATAACATTAATCTGTCTAAAGAAAGGGAAGAGTTATTTATAAATTTTGATAAAGCCTTCCTGAAGATATTTCCCAATTTTGTAGAAAGCTATAACGCGCTGTTTCACGAAGAGAACCATGTAAAGCTGCTGCCTAACCAATTGTTAAATACCGACCTTCGCATTTTTGCCCTGATAAGGCTTGGTATTAGTGACACTGAAAAAATTGCTCACATCCTTGAGTATTCCGTTAATACTATTTATAATTATAAGGCCCGCATAAAAGCTAAATCAATCATCACAAATGATGAATTTGAAGACGCTATTATGGGAATTAAAGCCCTCTGATCTATCCTTCTGTCAATATAGCAAGTTATACGTCATTTATATTCCGTTGCTTTTAAACTATATACAAAGCACTGATAAACAACATATTGGACACAACACTGCGTGCTGGGTCTTTATATTTTGCCTTTTAAATTAGCAGCTATCTATTTTATCTCTTCTCTTTGATATATCAATTCAAGGCCAATCCATAGCGTCCGGGTAATTGATTATTATAAACCAAATTATTTCTAAATCTTACTGAACCATGAAATTTAAACAAACGCCTGTAAGGTTGTTTAGTTGCATTTTGATTGCGAAACCACAATGCAACCTGAATACCGCCAGAGAAGGGCATTTAGTCGTCCGTATGCTTTCGGGCTAAGGGATTTAATAATGTGTGAATCACCTGGCCAACATCAAAATTAAACCAATTAATCAAACTCAAATTATTAAGTATTATGTATAAAAAACGATTACTAAAATTATTTTTTTGCTCTTTATTTTTACTGTTGTCATCGTGGGCCGTGGCTCAAAAAACAACTGTTACCGGTAAAGTTACCGACGAAAAAGGGCAACCGCTGCCAGGAGTAACCATAACGGTTAGGCAAACCAATACCGGCACAAACACCGATGTGACCGGCAAATATTCAATAAGCGCCCGCACCAGTGACGTGCTTGTTTTTTCGATGGTAGGCTTTGTAAGGCAGGAAACGCCTGTGAACGGCCGCTCAGTAATTAATGTGGTTTTAGCTGAAAACCAAACCAATTTAAATGAAATAGTAGTTGTTGGGTATGGAACTCAAAAGAGGAAAGACCTTACCGGCTCCATTTCTTCCGTCAAGGGCGATGTATTTAAAGACCAGCCTATTACAAACCCAATTGCTGCATTGCAGGGAAGGGTAGCCGGTGTTAACATTATTCAAAGTTCGGCTGCACCAGACGCTGTTCCGCAAATTATTATAAGAGGTGTGGCCTCTTTTTATCAACCTAACCCATTGTACATTGTTGACGGTGTGAGGCAATCCGACCTTAACAATGTTAACCCGCAGGACATTGCTTCGATCGATGTGATGAAAGATGCGGCTTCAGCGGCTATTTATGGCTCTGCAGCTGCAGGAGGAGTTATATTGGTCACTACTAAAAAGGGCTCAAATATAGGGGCGGCCCCGGCAATTACCTTCAGCGCAAGATATGGCGTTACCAAGCCTAAACTGGTTCAATTGCTTAACACCAATGATTTTATTAAGTTGCAGAATCTCGTTAACCCGATATTCTTTGCTGGTGCAACCAAGCTTGATACACTCGCCAATACCAATTGGGTAGATCAGTTATACCGCAACGGTACCGAACAAAATTATAATCTTTCAATTTCGGGTGCTTCACCTAATATAAATTATTTGGCATCTGGGTTTTATAACCAGCAAACAGGGATTTTTATTAAAAATTACTCAAACATCGGTGGCGCACGTATTAATTCCGACTATAAACTAAGTAAGTACTTAACTATTGGCGAGCAAATTGATGTGTCCCAACGGATAACGTCACCGCTTGTTGGTGCCGAGGCTGATTTGCATAATGCTCCGTTTCGTACCCAGCCAATTATCCCTGTATATAATAAAGATGGCTCCTATGGAACAGAACCCTCGGGGTATGGAATCCGGTTTTCAGGACCAAATCCTTTAGGAGCAGTTAACTCCGCAGGAGCGCAGGATGTAAAGAATAATTTTCAGGGAAATGCATATGCTGATTTAAAACTTCCGTTTCACCTGGACTTTAGAACTACTTTCGGCTATAGTTATTATCTGCAAACAACCGATTTTTTTCAGAATAGTTATAGTTTCGGACCTGTGGCATCTCCCAATAATGGTCTTGCCAAATCTTATGCACAAAGCAGCCAGTTACTTACCAATTACGTGTTAACTTATAACCAAAGTTTTGGCAAACACAACATCAATGCTTTAGCCGGTTATGAACAGATCGTTAATAAAACAAATAACATCTATTCAAGCGAAAGTCAAATAGGTCAGCCGGGTTACTCGTATATTCAAACCTCTGCTTCAAGCTTATCCCTTTCGGGTACCTATGATCCTCAGGGTCTTATAAAATCGCAATTCGCACGGGTTAATTACAATTATAACGAGCGTTATTTTTTATCTGCTTCTATCCGTCAGGATGCTAACTACAATGTATTTGGTCCAGATAAGCAAAAAGGTGTATTTCCGGCAGCATCAGCAGGCTGGACTGTCAGTGAGGAGCCATTCTTTAAAAGTGCATTGCCTGGTATAAATAGCCTTAAATTTCGCGGAAGCTATGGAAAGCTTGGTAACTCCAATGTTTCTCCATATGCATTTGCTTCAAACTATAGCCAGTTTCAGTCGGCTACCGGCGCAAGTGGCGGAGCCCAGGGTTTCGCACCGGGTCAGCCTTTCCAGATAGCAAATACATTAACCGGCTTACCTAATCCACTTTTGCATTGGGAAACTATTACTGAAACTAATATAGGCTTTGATGGCGAGGCGTTACACGGCAGCCTTTATTTTACGGCTGAATGGTATAACAAAAAGACTTCCGATCTAATCTACCAATTATCATTATCAGCCAGTTCAGGATTTAAAGATCCTTATATCGTAAATATTGGTGATGTTGAAAACAAAGGATTTGATTTAATGGCAGGTTATCGTAATAAAATTGGCAAGCTTGGTTTTGATATAAGCGCTAATTTAAGCTTTAATCAAAACAAAGTAACTAAACTAAGCGGCGCCGCTACCGATGCTGTTTTTAATGGTTATAACTATTATAGTTTAGGAAATTCAGGTTTTAACCAAATGGCCAATCAACAATTAACTATTACAAAAGTAGGCTTGCCGTTTGGTTCATTCTATGGCTATAAAGCACTGGGAATTTTTGCTGACCAGGCTGCGGCACAACAGCAAGTTGTTAATGGAAAAAAGGCAAATGCAGGCGACTTACAGTATCAGGATGTTAATGGTGATGGCAAAATAGACCAAAATGACAGGCAGGTAATAGGAAACCCTAATCCAAAGTTTATTTATGGCTTTAATATTCGCCTTAACTACGCCGGATTTGATTTGGCTGCATTATTTAATGGTGTAGCTGGTGTACAACTGTTTAATGGGGTAAAAGCTTATGAACAGTCCCTTTTTGCTGACGGTAATACTACCACACAGGTTTTCCACGATTCTTTTTTAGGCTCAAATGGCCTTACTTCACAACCAAGATTGCTTAGCCCGAATACGGGCGGTGGGAATAGTTTGGATGCAAACCAAAATTATTCATCAGTAAACAGCTATTTTGTTGAAAACGGAGCCTATTTAAAGCTTAAGAATCTGCAGTTAGGTTATACATTTTCCGGTAAAGCTTTGCAACAGATCAGTATAAAAAATCTGAGAATATTTATAATGGCTAATAATGTATTCACCATTACCAAGTATAAAGGGCTTGATCCGGAGCTGGGCAGTGCATTCACTACAGGTGGAGCCATTAATCCTACGACTCAGGGTATTGATGCGGTAACAAATTATCCTCAGGCACGAATTTTTTCAGCAGGACTTGATGTTAGTTTATAGTAATAACCTTCAAAATTTATTAAAATGTTAAAGAAAAAATATATAGCAGCACTCGCCTTTGTTTTAATAGCGGGATGCAAAAAGAATCCGATTAATGTTGGAGCACCAAATAAGTATGGCAGTAGTACCTATCCCAGCACTATTACTCAACTGCAAACGGTGCTGGTATCATGCTATGCCAATTTACGTGATATTGGCCTGTTTGGCTTTGACCTTATGCCAAGGGCATTGGCACAATCAACGCATACGGTTAATTCTCAGTTTACCGGTTTTTCTGCAATTAACGAAATGGCCGCTAACAACCTTACCGTTGGAAATCAGTATGCGCAGGAAACATGGACTGCCTTATACGCTGGTATTAAGAATTGTAATGTTACTATTTATGCAGCAAATGTATTATTAAAGACCAATCCATCTGTAGATAAACAAGCTGTTAACCTGATACTTGGCCAGGCTTATTGCCTTAGGGGATGGTATTATATGGAGTTGGAATGCTTTTATGGCGAAGCCTATATGCAGGCGGGCGGCGTAAACGGCGATAAACAGGGGGTTCCATTATATACAGAAGTGCCGCAAAGTTTAGCTGCAACTCAGGTAGCACGCAGCCCTGTAAAAGATGTATGGGCGTTGATTGTTAATGACGAAAAACAAGCTGCAACTTTACTTAAAGGACAGGTTTGGCCTTCGACCGATGTTGCACGGGCCACTGAATGGTCAGCAAAAGGGCTATTAGGTAAAGCTTACGTTTATACCCAGGATTGGGCTAATGCAAAAACCGTTTTAAACGATGTAATAACAAATAGCGGCAAATCATTAATGCCTTATTCCACTTATCATAATGCATTTAACGGGGCTAATAAATTCAACAGTGAATCATTACTTGAGTTGTATATTGATCCAAACCCACAAGGAGGATATGGTATTTACAGCGGTGTGGCAAACTCATCAACCATTAACGGCCTTATCTGGTGTCCATGGACATATGGTGGTTATGGTTCAAATGGAAAACCATTTAATGGAACAGACGCGCAACTAACTACCCTGGGCTATGCCAATGAATTTTTCCATGATCAGAATGTTTTGCGTTTTGGCTATGCACTTGGCAATAACTATTTGATAGTACCTAATCCTAACTATAATGCTGCTACAGGTCCTACCTATTACAATCAGCAGTTAGTGATGGACCCGGTGTATAAGCAGGCGGCCTTGCAGGCCAGGACAAATAATACTGTAGACCCGCGTTTATATGTTTGTGGTTTACAACCCCGGGTTGATTCGGTACAATTTGATGGCACTCATTTTGCGCTGGTAGCAAAACCTGCTGGTTTTGCCGGATACGGATGGTCTATGAGAAAATATTCTCCAATAGATTATAATGAAAATTCCATCAACTCAGATAAATGGGATTACTACCTGCTTCGTTTAGCAGACGTGTATCTTTTATATGCTGAGGCAAGTATAGCTTCTGGTGACAATCCAACCGGCCTGGAGTACCTTAATAAAGTTAGACGCCGGGCTTACAGCATGCCTGTTAACACACCATCTGCAATTGATTACAAATCACTTACTGATGCTACACCTGCTGCAAATCCGGTTAGCCCGGATCCGGTTTTAGGTCACAACCCTTTATATTACGAACGCTGGGCCGAGTTATTTAATGAGGGCACATGGTGGTTTGATGTGTGCAGATGGAAAATTGGCGCTTCAGAAGCAGCATATTTCGGAACAGCTATAAACGTTTCGAGTCCTTTAACGCAAACTTTTTCTGATAATAAATCTTACGTATGGCCTATTCCATTGAATGAGACCAATTCCAATTCTAAAATCAAGCAGAATCCGGGTTACTGATTATAGTTGATTAATAAGTGTAAAGCAGGTGAGATGGCTTTACACTTTTTTAATTTATTTTGAAACCTGCAACAGGATGTACATAATTGCAAATAGCGGATTAATTGCTCTATTATTTGCTTTATTTGTAAGGAGTTAAGCAAACAAACGCTACAGACACCTCTTTTCTTCACCAATAAAAAGAACCACCCTGAAATGCTTAAAACATTTCAGTTTACCGAACAACGAATTCATAATGAAAAAGATAGTTATCAGTTTAATTAGCCTGCTATTATTTATCACAGTACAAGCCCAGAATAAACAGGAAATACATGCTGTTATGAATAAGATCAGGCTTGATTTTATGCTTGATGCAAATGGACGCCCCAACTATAAAGTATTCTTTGAGGAAAAACCAGTGATTAATAAATCATATCTGGGGATCCGTTTAGCAAATGAAAGTTCATTTGATGACAACTTCGAAATTACCGGATCAGAGGATACTATGATTGACGAAAGCTGGCAACCTGTGTGGGGTGAAGTAAAAAACATCCGTAATCATTACAGGCAGATCGTTATTCATTTAAAGCAAAAGGATGCAAAAAGCAGGTTAATGAATATTATTTTCAGGGTATTTGAGGACGGTGTAGGCTTTAGATATGAATTTCCCAAACAACCCGGCCTTAATTATTTTACGGTTGCTGATGAGCTTACCGAGTTTAGCTTAACAGGAGATCATAAAACATTTTGGATACCCGGCGATTATGACAGTAATGAATACCAGTACACTATTTCGCCCATCAGTAAGGTAGATGCTTCCGTATTGGCTAAATCGGCAACAGACATTGCCGTTAGAGTGGTGCCTGATAAATACGCCATCCAAACACCGCTGATGATGAAGACGGCAGATGGCCTTTATATCAACATTCACGAAGCTGCTTTATCAAATTATACCTCCATGCAATTGCATGTGGATACCAAGACACTTAAACTAACAGCTAATTTGGTACCCGATGCCGTAGGGAATAAAGCATACATGCAAGCACCCTGCAGTACGCCATGGCGCACCATCATTGTCAGCAACAAAGCGGCTGACATTCTTTCTTCAAAAATGATTCTTAATCTTAACGAGCCGTCAAAAATTGAAAATACATCATGGATTAAACCGATGAAATTTGTAGGGATATGGCTGGAAATGCAAACCGGCAAAAGCACCTGGAATTACGCCGATCGTGCTGACGTACTGGGTGCCGATGGCCAGCTTATCCCCAACGGAAAACATGGCGCGAATACTGCAAATGTTAAAAGGTATATTGATTTCGCAGCAAAAAATTGAATAAACGGCGTATTAGTTGAAGGATGGAATGTGGGCTGGGAAGACTGGTTTGGTAACTGGAAAGAAAACGTTTTTGATTTTGTGACCCCCTATCCCGATTTTAATGTAAAAGAGATAACGGAATATGCAACGTCGAAGGGTGTTAAAATGATCATGCATAATGAAACCTCGGGCTCCGCTACTAATTATGAGCGCCAAATGGATACTGCATTCCGCTTTATGAACAAATATGGCTATACATCTGTAAAAACGGGTTACGTAGGTAAAATTATCCCCCGTGGAGAACACCATGACGGCCCCTGGATGGTTGCACACTATGTGAGAGTAGCTCAAAAAGCCGCGCAATACCATGTGATGCTTGATGCCCATGAGCCCGTAAGACCTACCGGGCTGCAGCGTACTTATCCAAACTGGATGGATTGCGAAGACGGCCGTGGTTATGAATATAACTTATTTACCAGTGGGATTAATCCTAATCATGAAACCATTATGCCTTTT
>JAQNCM010000618.1 GCA_029237615.1 Mucilaginibacter sp. | reverse complement strand
CAGACAACACGGCAAGAACGGGCTGCGCGATGTGAGGAAATTGGACGTCAGCTAGCCAGATTCAACCTTAGGACGCGGGACCGACGGAGCCGCCCCGCGGGCAAGCCCGGCCCGGATGTGCTCCGTCACTCGCCGTCGTCTGGCCTTCATGCTGCCCAGGCCGAGGGCCGAGACTTCGAGGCCGCTGGGGCCGAGCTTACGGTGTGCATCTTCGATCTCCGTAAGGTCTGTCGGCGGCTGCTCAGCCGGTGGCGTCGAAAGGAGGCCCGGCCAGGTATTCCTCGTCCGTGACCTTCTCCATCCAGTCGACCGCCTTTCCGTCGAGGGTCTCTGTGATCGCAAGATGAGTCATGGCGGTCGTTGGGGTGGCGCCGTGCCAATGCTTGTGGCCTGGCGGGCACCAGATCGCGTCCCCCGCGCGGATCTCGACGATCGGTTCCCCCTCGCATTGGGTCCAGCCGCATCCAGAGATGACGATCAAGGTCTGCCCTAAGGGATGAATGTGCCAAGCTGAGCGGGCGCCCGGTTCGAACGTGACAAAGGCCGACAGAGCGCGAGCAGGCGCGGAAGGCGCGATCAGCGGATCGATCCGCACCGTACCTGTGAAATATTGGGCGGGGCCCTTCTGTGAAGGCTGCGATCCGGCGCGCTTCAGTTCCATCTCGGCTTCCTCGCTTTGGGCCGACGTACCCAGAACCGCCGAGCCATCCTTCTGTTCAGAGGGGACTACACTTTCGCCTGTTCGAAAGCCTTCTTTGCGATCGGCAGGGCCGTCATCGCGGGGGGCCAGCCCGCGTAGAAGGCCAGTTGGGTGATGGCCTCGATGATCTCATCCTTGGTCACCCCATTCTCCAGCGCCTTGCCAAGGTGAAACGGCAGCTCATTGATCCGGTAAAGGGAGATCAGGCAGGTGATCGTCACCAGGCTGCGGTCGCGCGGCGACAGGGTCGGATTGGCCCAGACATCCCCAAACAGCACCTTGTCGGTGATCTCCGCGAGGTGGGGGGCGATATCGCCAAACGATGTGCGGGCGTTGGTCGGTTCTTGCGGCATGATTATATCTCCAGCGAGGGCGGGCCACGGCGTCGCGGCCACCAGGGTCATGGCCAGGGCCGATCGGCGTGAGATCGACGACCGCATGAGTTCAATGCGCGACGAAGCCGCCATCGACAGGCAGCGCCACGCCGAGGATGAAGCTGGCGCCGGGGCTGCACAGCCACAGCACGGCCCCGGCGACCTCCTCCGGCTCGCCCATCCGGCCGATCGGCTGTTCCTTCAGGAACTCCCTCATCGCGGCCGGATCGATTTCGTCGCCCATCGGGGTGTCGATGCAGCCGGGGCAGATGGCGTTCACCCGGATGCCTCGGGTGGCGTTATCCAAGGCGGCGCTTTTTGTGAGACCGATCACCCCGTGCTTGCTGGCATGGTAAGCTGCGCGGCCAGGCAGTCCGACGAGACCACCCAGCGAGGAGCAATTTACAATCGCGCCGCTGCCCTGTTTGCGCATCTGAAGCAGCTCATGCTTCATGCAGGTCCAGATGCCGCGAAGGTTGACGGCGTTGACCTCGTCGAACCCCTCCTCAGTCTCCTCGGTCATGTCGCACATCGGCCCAAGGATTCCGGCGTTGTTGTAGGCCATGTCGAGGCGCCCGAACTCGGCGACCGCGCGTTCGACCATCGCGGCAGCCTGAGCCTCGACGCTCACGTCGCAGACGAAGCTGATCGCCTTGTGCCCGGCTGCGGACAGGGCCTCTGTGGCGGACCGCAGCTTGGTCTCGTTGCGGTCGGCCAGGAGCACCGCGGCGCCGGCCTCGGCGAAGGCCTTGGCTGTCGCCAAGCCCATACCCGAGCTGGCGCCGGTGACGAGCGCGACCTGTCCGGCGAAATCATAGGTGGGATTCATGGTCAGTCTCCTGGGTTCACGCGCTGAGCGTGGCGTTGTCGATGACGAAGCGGTATCTGACGTCGCTGCGCTGCATGCGGTCGTAGGCGTGGTCGATCTCTTGGATCGCGATCATCTCGATGTCGGCGACCAGGCCGTGCTCCGCGCAGAAATCCAGCATCTCCTGGGTCTCGGCGATCCCCCCGATCAGCGAGCCGGCGATGGCCCGCCGCCGAAAGATCAGCGCTCCGACGCTGGGCGATGGATGGGGATGTTCCGGCACGCCGACGAGGGTCATCGTGCCGTCGCGCTTGAGGAGCGCCGTATAGGCGTCGAGATCATGAGCGGCGGCCACGGTGTTGAGGATGAAGTCCAGACTGTTGGCTTGGGCGGCCATCTCGTCCGCGTTCTTCGAAACCACGACTTCATCCGCGCCCAGCGCTTTTGCATCCGAGCGCTTGGCGTCCGAGGTCGTGAAGGCGACCACGTGCGCGCCCATGGCGTGGGCGATCTTCACGCCTATGTGGCCCAGGCCGCCGATGCCGACGATCCCGACCTTCTTGCCGGGCCCCACGTTCCAGTGGCGAAGCGGCGAGTAGGTGGTGATCCCGGCGCAAAGTAGCGGCGCCACGGCCGCGAGCTGCGCCTCGGGGTGGGTGACCTTCAGGACGAACTTGTCATCGACGACGATCGTCTGAGCGTAACCGCCAAGCGTATGGCCCGGGGCGTCATTGGTCTTGCCATTGTAGGTTCCGGTGAACCCATTCTCACAATACTGTTCCAGCCCGTCGTGGCACTCTGAACAATGCTGGCAGCTGTCCACCATGCACCCGACCCCGACGGTGTCGCCGACCTGGAAGCGGCTGACCGCTTCGCCCACGG
>JAQNCM010000551.1 GCA_029237615.1 Mucilaginibacter sp. | reverse complement strand
CTTGCGCACCGGCGTGGACGATTGCGCACGCCCCGTTGTCCTGCTCGACGAGCATGGGCCGGTCGCCTTCTACGGACTGCCGTATCTGGAGCCCGGACTGGTGCACACGACGCTGGCAGCCGAGCGGCCCAGCCATCAGGCCGTGCTCAGCGCAGCCATGGACCGGGTCCGCGCGGACCTCGCCGGACAGCCCGCGGGCACCCGGTCGGTGGTCCTGGCCCACGCGTTCGTCACCGGCGCGGACACCAGCGACAGCGAACGCGACATCACGGCGGGCGGTGTCCCTTCCGTGGCCGCATCGGTCTTCGCCGGAGCGGACTACGTGGCGCTCGGCCACCTGCACCGCTGCCAGCAGGTCAGCGAACGCATCCGCTACAGCGGCTCCCCGCTGGCGTACTCCTTCTCCGAGGCCAACTATCCCAAAGCCATGTGGCTGATCGACCTGGGCGCCGACGCCGCGATCACGGCACGCAAAGTCCTGTGCCCGGTTCCCCGACTCCTGCACGAGCTGACCGGCGCCCTGCAGGATCTCCTCAGCAGTGACGAGCACACCCGGCACGAGGAGAGCTGGCTGCACATCACACTGACCGATCCGGACCGGCCGCACATGGCCATGGAACGCCTGCGTGAGCGCTTCCCGCACACCCTGAAGCTCAGCTTCTCCCGGGAACGCCACACAGATGGCGAGTCCTACCGTGCCCGGGTGCACGGCCGCTCCGACCACGAGATCACCGTGGGTTTCCTCCACCACGTCACCGGCGTACCGGCCACCGGCTCGGAGCAGGACCTCCTGCTCGAGGGTCTGGAATGTGTCCGCACCGAAGCCGCAGCGCGAGAGGCCCACTGATGCACCTGCACCACTTGACCGTCCAGGCATTCGGCCCGTTCGCGCACACCGAGAACGTCGACTTCGACGACCTGGCCGGCGCCGGCCTGTTCCTGCTGCGCGGCGATACCGGAGCGGGCAAGACCAGCGTCCTGGACGCGGTCTGTTTCGCCCTCTACGGCAGCGTGCCCGGCGTCCGGCCCACCCACCGCCTGCGCAGCGACCACGCGCCCGCGGGCACCCGGACGGAGGTCGTCCTGGAGTTCAGCGCCGCCGACCGGCGCTTGAGGATCACACGAACGCCCAAGCAGAGCCGTCCGAGTTCGCGTGCCAAGAGCGGTACCGCCACCGCCGAGGCCACTGTGGAACTCCAGGAGCGGACCGGCAACTCGGACGGTGCAGCAGTGTGGGAGCCGGTCTGCGCCACCCACCAGGACGCTGCCAAGGAGATCGAGGCGGCGCTGGGACTGTCCAAGGAGCAGTTCTGCCAGGTCGTCCTCCTGCCCCAGGGGGACTTCGCGAAGTTCCTGCGAGCCGACGCCAAAGACCGCGCCTCCCTGCTGCGCCAGCTCTTCGGCACCGGGCGATTCCAGGAGCTGCAGGCCTGGCTCAGCAAGCGCGCCAAGGCCGCGAAAGACGACCTGGACAAAGTCTCCACCGCCGTACAGCACCTCAGCGAACGCATCGACCAGGCGGCCGGCTTCTCCGCGCAGGACCCCGACGCCGCAGAGAGCCAGCCGGTCCGCCCCGACGCGCACCACCCCGCCGAGACCCTCGGATGGGCCCGGAGCCTGCTCACACGCGCCCACGAGGCCTCCGCCGCCACCCAGGCGGAGGTGGACAACAGCGACGACGTCTACCGGAAAGCCAAGCAGCACCAACACGACTGCACCGAGCTTGCCACTCGCCAAAACCAGCACCAGCAAGCCCTAGCCCAGCGCACCGCACTGGACCACAAGGCCGCCGACCACCCGCGGCTGCGCGAACAGCTCGACCAGGGCCGACGCGCCGAACCACTGCGCCCCCTGCTGGACGGCCTCAAACGCACCGCCCTCGCGCTGAAGAAGGCCCACACGACCGAGGAGGCCGCCCGCACACACCTGGCCCCCGCCCAAACCCACGCCGAAATCCCGCAACTGCAACTGGCCCACGAGGAGCACCACGTTCTGCGAGGCCACGCCCAAGGGCTGCTCCCGGACGAGCAGCGCCATGCGGAGCTGGGCACCCAGATGGCCGAGCTCAGCGAGAAAGAGGAGGAGGCACAGACCGATCACGACGAGGCCGCGCAGTGGCTGGAGGCGTGGCCCGCCCTGCAGGCCGAGCACACCGAGCGTGTGGAGGCCCTGGGCAAGGCGGCCGACCGGATACCTCAACTTGACCGGGAAGCCCAGGCTCTGGACATCCAGCTCGAGGCGGCCCGCAGCCGCGACGACCTCGCCGGGCGGCTCGCCACGGCTGAGAAGACCGAGACCAAGCGTGAGACGAAAGCGCTGCACGCCAAAAAGACCTGGCTCGACCTGCGCGAACGCCGTCTCGACGGCATGGCCGGCGAACTGGCCGCCGAACTCACCGACGGAGCACCGTGCTCGGTGTGCGGCTCATCCGTCCACCCCGCCCCCGCACAGCTACGGGCCGACCAGCCCACGCGCGAGGACGAGGAGAAGGCCCGTGCCGCCCACGAACAGGCCGAGACCGCACACAGCAAAGCCACACGTGCCCGCAGCGACCTCGCCGAACAGCACGCGCAGGCCCTCGGCGCAGCCGGAACAACCCCCGCCGAGGAACTGGAGACGCAACTCAAGGCTGCCCGCACCGCCCACCAGACCGCGTGCGACCAGGCCGGCGAACTCGCCCCCGCCCAGGAGGAACTGACCCGGCTCCGAAGCGAGTCCGAGACCCGCACCCAGCAACGACAAGAGGCCAGGAACCGCCTGACCGAATGCCAAGCACGGCACAAGGCCCTGACACAGCAACAGCACACCATCGCCCTCGCCCTGGATGCGGCACGCGGCAGCGCCGCCACCCTCGGCGACCGCATCGCCGAGCTCACCCGCGCCGCAGAACACCTGTCGAGCGCCATCGACGCCGCGCAGGCGACAACAGCTGCGGCCGACCGCCACCGGGACGCCCTCAACGACGCCGACCACGCGGCCAGCGACGCCGGTTTCCCCACACGCGAGGAGGCCGCCGCGGCACTGCAACCCGCAGCCCTCCTGCAGCAATGGCGCGAAGAACTGGAACGGTGGGACAAGGACGACGCTGTCGTCACCGACACCTTGAAGACGCAAACCCTGATCGAAGCCAGCGTCCAGCCCCCCGCGGACCCCCAGGCCGCTGCCGACGCGCTGCAAAAAGCCGAGACACAGGTGAAGAGCGCCGCCGGCGCGTCCCAGCAAGCCCACGACCGTGTCACCGACCTGACCGGACTCATCACCGACCTCGCCACCCGCGTGACCGACCTCCAACCGCTACAGGCCCACTACGCTCTGATCGACCGTCTGGCCCGCATCACATCGGCCGCCGACAGCACCAACACGCTCAGCATGGAACTGGAGGCCTACGTCCTCGCCGCCCGCCTGGAAGAGATCGCCGAGGCAGCCAACGCCCGCCTGCAAGCCATGACCTCCGACCGCTACCTCCTCGTCCACAGCGACGAAAAGGACGCCGGCCGCAGCGGACGCCTCAAAGCCGGACTCAGCCTCAGAGTCCTGGACAACTGGACCGGCACCGTACGCGAGACCTCGACCCTGTCGGGCGGCGAAACCTTCACCGCCTCCCTCGCCCTGGCCCTCGGCCTGGCCGACGTCGTCACCCAAGAAGCCAGCGGCCGCCCCCTGGGAACCCTGTTCATCGACGAAGGCTTCGGCACTCTCGACGAGCAGAACCTGCAGGACGTGATGGACGTACTCGACCAGCTACGCGCCGGCGACCGGACAGTCGGGATCATCAGCCACGTCGCTGAACTCGGCCGCCGCATCCCCAGCCAACTCCAAGTGATCAAGCAACGCAACGGGTCCACGCTGCGGCCCATGGTCGACGCCGACCTGTGACCCGTCATCCGCCGCGCCGTACCGCGCCGAGGTCATCTCACGCAGCGAGGACCGCCCCGCCGGGGACGTCGTCCACCCGTCCAGGCAAGTCCCAAGACATGCGAGACCTTCTGCCTGCCTGCGATACCCAGCAGGCCGAGGAAGATAGGCCACGGAAACCCTGACCAGCACTCCACAGCCCACGTATCCCTACAGCAGGAGAGCATGCCAACCGCCGATATCGAGCTGCGGCCTCATCAAAAAGAGGCCGTCACCGCAGTTGCCCGTGTGCTGCGCACCAGCCCCCGGGCGAGTGTGGTGGCGGCCTGCGGCACCGGCAAGACCCTGATCGCCGCCCGCGCCGCGGCCCGCCTGGCTCCCCGCGGCCGGACCCTGGTCCTGGTCCCCACCTTGGACCTGCTGGCGCAGACCGTCCGGGTGTGGCGGGCCGCCGGCCGCAAAGGCCCCGCGATCGCGGTGTGCTCGGCCCGCCAGGCCCTCGACCACGACCCGGTCGGCGGCGACACCCCCATGACTACATCCCCGGCGGAACTGGCCGCCCGCCTGCCCGACGACCTCGAAGGCCCGGTGACGGTCTACGCCACCTACGCCTCCCTGCACGCGGTGGCCTCCGCCCACCACGCGTTCGGCCTCCCGCGCTGGGACCTCGTGGTCGTCGACGAAGCCCACCGCACCGCCGGCCGCCTGGGCAAGGCATGGTCGGCGATCCACCACGACGACCAGGTCCCCGCCACCCGCCGCCTCTACCTCACCGCCACCCCCAGAATCTGGGACCGCGACGACGAAGGCGACGACGCTCCCGACGAGCCGGTGGCCTCCATGGACGACGAAGCCCTCTTCGGACCGGTCGCCTACCGGCTGACTCTCTCCGACGCCATCGACATGGGCCTGCTCGCCGACTACCAGATCCTCGTCCCCGTCGTCGGCGACACAGACCTGCGCGACTGGCTCGCCACCGGGCCCCGGGCCGGCGCCGACGGGGTCCGCCTGGCCGGCCACCAGGTCGCCGTCCTGCGCGCCATCGCCGACCACCGCCTGCGCCGGGTACTGACCTTCCACCACCGCGTCGCCGACGCCCGCGCGTTCGCCACCACCCTGGCCGCCACCGCCCGCACCCTCCCGGACGCCCTGCGCCCGGCCGGCCTGTGGTCGCAGTGGATCAGCGGCGACCACAGCCCGCAGGTACGCCGCCGCATGCTCCTGGAATTCGCCCAACACCCCACCGATTCGACCGCGATCCTGGCCAACGCCCGCGTCCTCGGCGAAGGCATCGACGTCCCCGCCATCGACGCCGTGGCCTTCGCCGACCCCAAAGACAGCCCCGTCGACACCGTCCAGGCCGTCGGCCGTGCCCTGCGCCAGGCCCCCGGAGCGGGCAAGAAGGCCACCCTGATCGTCCCCGTCTACACCACCCCCGGCGAGGACCCCGACGACCTCCTCAACAACGACGCCTACACCCCGCTGTGGCGCACTTTGCAGGCACTGCGCGCCCACGACGACCGCCTCACCGCCCGCCTGGCCGACCCCCGCACCGACCGCCCCTCCCTCACCGCACTCACCGACGACCCCGAAGCCTGGCAGCGCTTCGAACACCCCGTCCGCAGCGACGAGATCGCCCTGGCCCTGTCCCAGCGCGTCCTGGCACCCAAGAGCGCCGAATGGCGCCGCGGCCTTGCGGCCGCCCGCCGCAACCACCGCACCCACCCCCACCTCGATGTCCCCCAGACCGTCGAAGACCCCAGCGGCTACCCGCAGGGACGCAGGCTGACCTGGCAGCGCCAC
>JAQNCM010000549.1 GCA_029237615.1 Mucilaginibacter sp. | reverse complement strand
GGCTCCTCCTTCACTGCGTAGCTGTTGGTCTGCTGTGGGTGGCACGCGTATGCAGAGTCATGCCCAAAATTCGAACCGGCCGCCGGATCACGGCGGCAGTCCGCATTCCAGCGACGAGCAGCAGAGTTACTTCGCTATCTTCGGCCTGCCAGAGAAGCTGACCCTCGAAACGACGGCACTCGAACGCGACTTCTACAAGCTCAGCCGCAAGCTGCACCCCGATCTATTCGCACGCAAGAGCGCAGAGGAGCAGGCCTGGAGCCTGCGCCAGAGCTCCCTGCTTAACGACGCCTATCGCACCCTGAAAGATCCTGTGAGTCGCACCGCCTACCTGCTCAAGCTGGAAGGCTTGGCGGTGGAAGACGAGAACCAGGAAAGCCGCCCCACGGTTTCGCGCGACCCTAACGCCAAGCAGAACCGCGTCCCCGCCGATCTGCTGGAGGAGGTCTTCGAACTCAACATGCAGCTCGAAGAGATGCGGGCGGACCTGAAGATGGGCGAGGACGATCCTGCCCTGCGGAGCGATCTCGAGCGCGCCCAACAACAGTTCAAGGGCATGCTGGCCTCCGTCGACGCAGATCTGCGCGCGGCCTGGACTGCATGGGATAGCGCATTCGACGCGAACGATAGCGCGGCCAAAGACAAGCAGAAGAACGCCATGCTGGCGCTACTCGACCGTCGCAGCTACCTGCGTAACCTGCTGCGCGAAGTAGGCAGCGTACTCGCACCAGACACACCAGGAGCAGCGACACAGTGAAGGCGGAACTCTAGTCGACATGGCATACACAGACACAGCGCGCGTGGTCGGCATCGACCTCGGCACCACCAACTCACTGGTTGCCTTCATGCAGGGCGATCAGCCGCAAGTCATCCCGGGCGGCGATGGCTCCAAGCTCGTGCCTTCCGTCGTAGCCATGCCGGCCAGCGGTAAGGATCGCGTCGTCATCGGCAACTCGGCCCGCGGCCATCTGCTCGCCACGCCAGACCGCGCCGTTTACTCCGTGAAGCGGCTCATGGGGCGCGGCGTTGACGATGTCACCGATGAGCTGAAGCTCTTCCCGTTTCACCTCGCCGCGGATATCCAGCCAGGCGAAGTCCTGCGCATCGAGGTCGGCGGCCAGCAGTACACCCCGCCCGAAATCTCCGCTTACATCCTGCGTCAGCTCAAGCGCAACGCGGAGCGCTACTTCGGCGCGCCCGTCACGCAGGCCGTCATCACCGTGCCCGCCTATTTCAATGACGCGCAGCGCCAGGCCACCAAGGACGCGGGCCGTATGGCTGGTCTTGAGGTCCTTCGCCTGGTCAACGAGCCTACGGCCGCCGCGCTCGCCTATGGGCTCGATCGTCAGCGGGACGGCATCGTCGCTGTCTATGACCTCGGCGGAGGCACCTTCGATATCTCCATCCTCAAGCTGCACGAAGGCATCTTCGAGGTGATCTCCACCAACGGCGACACGCACCTCGGTGGCGACGATCTCGATAACCTGTTGATCGCAATTGCGCTCGACGAGATCGAGAATGAAGAAAAGATTCCGGCGCGGCAGCAGCCCGAACTGGTGCAGGCCGTGCGCAAGGCAATGATCGAAGCTAAGATCGCACTCTCCTCTGACCCAAGCGTCCGTATCGAGATACCACTTCCGAACGGCAAACACTATCGGCGCGAGATCACTCGCGCTCAGTTCGAGCAACTCATCGCGGGCATCCTTGATCGCACGGTCGAGCCCTGCCGCCAGGCCTTGCGCGACGCCGGGCTTACCCCTGCAGATATCGGCGAGGTCGTCCTCGTCGGCGGCTCCACTCGCATCCCGCGCGTGCAGCAACTCGTCTCGAAGGTCTTTGAGCTACCCGCTCGCGGCAAGAAACCTCACACGGAGCTCAATCCGGACGAAGTGGTTGCGCTCGGCGCCGCGGTGCAGGCGAACATTCTCGCTGGCGGCTCCGCAGCGACCGAGGAGATGCTGTTGCTCGATGTGACCCCGCTCTCGCTCGGTATCGAGTCGCTCGGCGGCGTCGTGGCCAAGATCATCCAGCGCAACTCCACCATCCCGGCCTCGGCAACGGAGCACTTCACCACCGGCGTTGACGGGCAGACCAACGTCGCCATCCACGTCGTGCAGGGAGAGCGCGAGCTCGCCAAGGACTGCCGCTCGCTGGCCCGCTTCGATCTGAAAGGCATTCCGCCGATGGCAGCCGGTATGCCGCGCATCGAGGTGAAATTCCTGATTGATGCGAACGGTCTCCTCCACGTCTCCGCGGTCGAGGCGCGCAGCGGCAAACAAGCAGAGATTGAGGTGAAGCCCACCTACGGTCTAACCGACGAGCAGGTCGAATCGATGATTCTCGAGTCCTTCGACAACGCCGAGCAGGACTTCCAGGAGCGGCAGCTCATCGAAGCGCGCAACGAGGCGACAACCATCCTCAGCGCCGTGGAGAAGGCGCCCAGCCATCCCGCATGGCAGCAGCTCACCGAAGAGGAGCGCGCCAAGATCAGCGAACTCGTCACCGAGGTGGAGATCCTGCGCGATGCCGGTGACCTCGACTCCCTGCGGCGAGGCACCGAAGCGCTCGATCAGGCGACGCGCCGTTTCGCCGAGCTGATGATGGATGCCACGGTCTCGAGCGCCCTGCATGGAGAAACTATGAACACCGCCGATGCGAAAATAGGGAAAGGGCCTGCCGCGCCCCATCCTATTGCACCGGCCGATTTCCGATAGAAAGCGACCTATGTCCGAGCAGAATCCAGAGAAGAACTCAGAGCAGCACTCCGGCCAGCAGATCGATCTGAGCAAGCCGCCCGCGCCCAACATGGTGCGCATCACCTTCCAGCCCGAGGGCCGCACCGTGGAGTTTGAGTACGGCTCCATGCCATGGGATCACCACGGCAAGCCGATGTCCTTCTTGGACGTGGCGGAGAACTACAACATCTTCCTTGACCACGCATGCGGCGGCGTCTGCGCCTGCACTACGTGCCACCTCTGGGTGAAAGAGGGAGACAAGGGCATCTCTGAAGCTGAGGACGATGAGCTTGACCGCATGGAGACGGCCGCAGACGTCCAGCTGAACTCGCGTCTCGGCTGCCAAGCCGTCATCACCGGTCCCGGCACGTATGTCGTCGAGATACCC
>JAQNCM010000391.1 GCA_029237615.1 Mucilaginibacter sp. | reverse complement strand
ATAACAGCTATAATACCAACATTTACAAATTGGGTAAGTATGCCGGTAAGTAAACGCATCTGCAATGCTTTTACCACATAATAAAGACAAAATATAATAGCCAGGCCTATAAAAATGTTGGCAGCTATGGTACCCCTTATGAGGTTGTAAAGCTGGTAGATAAGAATAGCCACCAATACCACATCAAGGATATCAAAAAACGTAAACTTAAACAGGCTGAAACTGAAGAATTGCATTTTACTAAGGTAATAAGATTGGTTGAGATATGAGATTTCAACCGTAAGATATAAGAATTACGATTGGTAAGGGCCACCAACCACTCCCCATCCCCATTTCGGCATAGGTACTTCCGGCGATTCTTCAGTCATATCTGCATTCGAATTAAGTATTGCAATTCTTGTGCCCCACTCGAGGTAAGCTAAAAATGCTGACCTGAATTCAGGATCATCCGGAAGTGATAATTGATCTGCCGTTTCTAATAATAAATCCATCCAGCGCTTTCTATGCTTTTCTGTTAAGTATTTCTGCAAGTGCCTTTTTATCATTTCAAAATGACTCCCTTCAGACTGGCTATAAATTTGGGGGCCTCCTAAAACTTCAGCAACAAAATGAGCCACATGAAGCCTGTGCTGAGGTGACATATGTTTAAAAATAGGTTCCAGCACGTCATCGGCCAAAACTTTATCGTAAAACTTATCAAACAGCTTTTCAAAAGCTTGCATACCGCCGGCCCACTCATAAAGGGTTGGTACTTCTCCTTTAATATCAGTTTTCATAATAGATTATTGATACTTAATAAAGGTAAGCATGAGGGTTGGCAAAATCAATGAGTTGAGATAACTATTTAAGCAACGCTGATTTCTTCTTCGGAAACAGGAGTGATGCCGCAACGCTTGTTACCAGTATGGCGAGGATAATTAAAAGGGAATTTCCGGTGGTAAGTCCTATCCTGTCAACATAATTTGCGGCAAGCATTTTTAAGCCTATAAATGTTAGTAGCAACGCCAGCCCGATTTTGAGATAGTGGAATTTATCAATGATATTAACCAGCAAAAAAAACATTGAGCGCAGGCCGAGTATGGCGAAGATGTTGGAGAAAAATACGATATAAGGATCTTTTGTTATTGAAAATATAGCGGGGATGGAGTCCACAGCAAAAACAAGGTCAGTTCCTTCTATAATCAGCAATACCAGGAACAACGGGGTGACGAGCTTTTTATGATCTATCTTCACAAAAAACCGGTCACCTTCAAATTTGGGATGAACGGCAAAATATTTGGAAGCAAATTTTACCAGTGTATGATTGTCGGGGTCAATTTCTTCTTCTTTATTCCGGTTGATATACATCATTACCCCGGTGTAGACCAAAAATGCACCGAAGACATATAATATCCAGTGGAAATTACTTATTAATGTGGCACCCAGGAAGATAAAAATGAAACGCAATACCACCGCCCCGATGATTCCCCAAAACAATACTTTATGATAATGTTTTTTGCTGACTGCAAATGCAGTAAAGATGAGTACCATCACAAAAATATTATCTACCGACAAAGCGTATTCTACCAGGTAACCGGTAATGTATTCAAGGCCAAGGTTATCGCGGTATAACTGAAGGCTGCCCTGCAGGTCATTCGGATTTAATTTTAAGTGGTGAAAATTTTCAACGTTTACCCGTTGCAGATCTTCAAAACTATCAACATGATGCAGCAGGTGACCGAAATTTAAAATGAGCACATAAAAACAAAGCGCCATCGTTATCCATACGGCGCTCATTATCCCGGCTTTTTTGGTGCTTACCGGCCTGTCGGTTTTTGCAAATAAACCCAGATCCAGCGATAGCATAACTATGATAAAGATCAGGAAGCCCGAAATAAAGATTAACTCATTATGCATTATTTATTGCGTTCTGTAGTAAAACGTACCAATTGCTCCAACCCGGTTCGGGATTCACCTTCGGGGAATGTATTTAATATTTCAAAAGCTTCATCCCGGTATTTTTTCATTTGGATTTCAGCATATTGCAGGCCGCCGGTTTCCTTCACAAAATTGATGATCTGCGCAATCTTTTTTGGATCGTCGTTATGGTTTTTAACCAGGTTGATCATTTGTTTTTTAACATCCGGCTTGCTGTTGTTCAACGAATAAATAAGGGGTAGGGTAACTTTTTTTTCTTTTATATCTATTCCTAAAGGCTTTCCTACATCATCCGTGCCAAAATCAAACATATCGTCCTTTATCTGGAACGCGATGCCAATCTTTTCGCCAAAAAGCCGCATTTTTTCGATGGTGGCGTCATCAGCCCCGGCAGATGCGGCGCCGCATTCGCAGCACGAAGCAATTAAAGAGGCTGTTTTTTGACGGATCACTTCGTAATAGATCGGCTCATCAATATCCATCCTCCGCACTTTCTCTACCTGCAGCAGCTCACCCTCTATCATTTGCCGCATCGCTTCGGATACTATTTTTAAAAACCGGAAATCGTCGTGCTTAATGGAAAGCAGCAAGCCTTTGGATAACAAAAAATCGCCTACCAAAACAGCGATCTTATTTTTCCATAAAGCGTTTATAGAGAAAAAACTACGGCGCTGGTACGAATTATCGACCACATCGTCGTGGATCAGTGTAGCGGTATGAAGTAGCTCCACCAATGCGGCGCCGCGATGGGTAGATTCATTGATGCCGCCGCACAGGCTGGCCGAAAAAAAGACAAACATCGGCCTTATTTGCTTGCCCTTGCGCTTAACAATATAATGGGTAATACGGTCGAGCAGCGGTACTGAGCTTTGCATGGAAGCTTTAAACTTTCCTTCAAAAACATCAATATCAGCAGCAATAGGTTTTTTGATCTCGT
>JAQNCM010000503.1 GCA_029237615.1 Mucilaginibacter sp. | reverse complement strand
CGTGAAATTCTTGCCGTAGCCGAAAAACTCCGCTTCGCGACGCAGGATGCGCACACAGGCGGAGTGGAAGGTGGAGATCCACATGCCTTGCGCCGCCTGGCCGAGAAGTGCCTCGACCCGCTCGCGCATCTCCGCCGCGGCCTTGTTCGTGAAGGTGATGGCCAGGATCTGCGACGGCCACGCCTCGCGCGAATCGATAAGGCTCGCGATGCGGCGCGTGAGCACGCTCGTCTTGCCGGAGCCCGCGCCCGCGACGATGAGCAGCGCCTGCCCGCGGTACTCAACCGCCTCGCGCTGCTGCGGATTCAACCCGGCGAGAAGCGGAGACTCTTTCGGCTCAGCCGGGTCCAGGATGAAGGTCATAACTGGCCCAATTCTAGGCGACGGGTCTGACATGCGTCGCGAGCCCGACCCGGTTGGCACTAGTCGAGGCCGTCGCGGATCTCGATCGCGAGATCCGGCTGGTCGGCGAACACGCCGTCCACTCCCATTCGCATCAGGGTCGCGAACTCGCTGCGCCAGTCACCGAAATCGCCCGCAACAGAACCGTGCCGCAGGCTCTCGGCGAGAAAACTGTTCTCCGCGCGAAGGGTCCAGCAGAAGACGGACAGCCCCGCGTGGTGCGCACGCGACACGACGCGCGCACCGCTCGCGGCCAAGAGGATGTGTTTGTCGACGCTGATCCCGTCGACCAAACCCGCGAGTTCCTCCAGCCCTTCGTCGCTCAGGTAGTCGGAGTAGAGGAGCGCCGCGCTGCCGCGGGATGCGATCTGATCGGCGGGAGCGCCAGCGGACTCGACGAGAAAAACGAGGTCGCCCCGGATGCCTCGCTCACGAATCTCGACCAGTACCGTCAGTTCGAATGACTCGATCGTCAGCCGACGGTCGTTCGCCCAACCGGCAGCCATCAACTCGCCGGCGAAGAGCTCGTCGAGCGGAAGGCCGATGGACTCGAAATAGGTCGCGTGCTTGATCTCCGCGACCATGCCGATGCGGCGATCGGCGCCGTCGAGCAGGTCGAGCAGGTCGGTGAGCCTCAGGATGCCCTGCTCGCCGGCATATCTCACGTTCTCCGAACGGACCTCCGGCAGCCGCTCCGTTGCGCGGAGCGTGCTGAGCTCCGCCCAGGTGAAATCCTCGGTGAACCAGCCGCTGAGGGTCTGCCCGTCGACGACCTTGGTTGCGCGACGATCCGCGAACTCCGGGCGGGACGCGACATCCGTCGTTCCGGAGATCTCATTCTCGTGGCGGATCACCAGGATGCGGTCCTTCGTCGCGACGATGTCCGGTTCGACCGCATCCGCACCCTGCTCGAGGGCCAGCTCGAAGGCTGCGAGGGTGTGCTCCGGACGATAGCCGCTGGCACCGCGGTGAGCGATCACGAGGGGGGTGGATGTCACGGGGCAACGCTACGCGATCGCCGCCGACAACTCTTGGTAGCCTGCTCCGCATGGGGAATCTCGACGATCAGGCCGCGCTGAGGTTCTCGTCCGATGGCTGAACATCGGCGCGGATGGCGCGAGCCGACCTCCCTTCTGCCGCTGCGGTGGGGCGGCTACGGGGTTCGCTCCGTCGCCGCGCTGGTGCTGATCCTCGCCGGTGCGCTGCTCACCCAGGCGACCTCCGTCTATACCGGCTACTTCCTCACAATCGGGCTCGGGGCCCACATTCTCGGATGGTTCATCCTGCCCGGCAGGGGGGCGCGCCGCCTCGCAGCGGCCCTGCCGAGCGCATTGATGGTCGGCGCGCTACTGCTCGGTTCGCTGGCGTGTGTGCTGCTCGTCGGCTCGCTCGCCTTCTGGCTCTACATTCGGCAGCGGCCCGCGGTCAGCTATCTCGCGTTGCTGCTACCGGTCGTCAGCGGGCTCGCACTTTCCCGGCTCTACCCGCAATACGGCGACGGAGGCATCGTCGTGGGGGTCTCTCTCGTCGTGATTGTCGGCGCTGCCTGGCTCGCTCGATCCATTGCCAAGAGCAGGCAAATCCCCAGCAAGCCGGATGCACCGCTCCGGTAAACTCGGAACATGGCAACCTCCAACCCTGCTTTCAACAACTCCCCAGCATTCTCTGAGCGAGTCAGCACCGCGGCGAAGCTGACGAGAAGCACGACCCCCTCGACCGAGGGGATGACGGCACAGCAGCAGACCGACATGTACAGCCAGCCCTCGGCAACCCCCGCGCAGACCGACCGCATGAGCTACGAAGACACGATGGTCAAGATCGTCGTGAGCTTCGCGATCCTCCTCGTGGGTGCTGCTGTCGGCTGGTTCGTTCCCGTGCTCGCCATTCCCGCACTGATCGTGGGCTTCGTGCTCGCGCTCGTCAATATCTTCAAGAAGAAGCCATCGCCGACTCTCGTCTTGAGCTACGCGGCCGTCGAGGGCGTCTTCGTCGGTGCGGTCACGATGTTCTTCGAGACGCTCTACCCGAACATCGCGGTCCAGGCCGTGATCGGCACCCTCGTGGTCGTCGGCGTGACGCTTGCTCTCTTCGCCAGCGGAAAGGTTCGCGCGTCCAAGAGGGCAACGAAGGTATTCCTCATCGCGATGGTCGGTTACGGAGTCTTCTCGCTGGTCAACCTGGTTCTCATGGCCACGGGCGTCACCACGGATGCGTTCGGTCTTCGCAGTGCGCCGATCTTCGGCGTCCCGCTCGGTGTGATCCTCGGTGTGCTCGTGATCATCATGGCGGCGTACTCGCTCGTGCTCGACTTCGACAGCATCAAGACCGGTGTCCAGCGCGGCGCACCCCGCGTCTACGGCTGGACCGCCGCCTTCGGCATCATGGTCAC
>JAQNCM010000596.1 GCA_029237615.1 Mucilaginibacter sp. | reverse complement strand
CACTACAAAGCCAGGACAACAAAGATCGTTCTCACCGAATAACGGAACCCCAGATCAACCCGCCCGAACAGCAAAACGAACAGGCCGATCAAGAACCCCACACCACCCGCGGCAGCCCTGAGCCCCGCCCCATATTTCTCAACCAACACACGGAAACCCAGACCAGGACCAAAGAATCATCGCTCAGCCACAGCGCGCCAAGGAACTCGAAGAACTGGGCATGATCTGGTCGCACTGGGACGTCGCCTTCGCCGAGGGGCTGTCGGCGGCGCAGGGGTGGGCGGCCGAACACGGCCATCTCCTCCCGCCCACCACGGCGGTCTGGAACGGACACCCGGTAGGGGTCTGGGCCAAGAATTTGAGGACCGCGGGCAGGCGGGCGGTGGAGATCGAGGCGCGGCGCGAGGCCGGGCTGCCGGTCGGCTCCACCGCCGGGACGCTGACCGAGGAACGCAGGGACGCACTGGAGGCGATCGACCCGTCGTGGTGCCCCGCCTGGCCGGTCGCCTGGCAGCGCGCCTACGTCCTGTGCCGCCAGCTCATCGAGGCCGGCGCCCCGCTGCCCACCGCCCCGGGCCAGACCACCGTCCAGGGCGAGGACTTGGGCGCATGGATCCTGGCGCAGCGGCTCGGCTGGGACCAGCTCGCGGCCGCACAGCAGTGGATGCTGGAGAACATGCTCGACCTCAACCCGGCCGACCCCTCAGAGAGGCCCCAGGCGGCCCGTACACAGGCAGACAAATGGACGGCAAACATTCAGGCCGCGCGACAGTTCCACACCCGCGAGGGCCACCTCCGAGTGCCCAGGAAACACGTCGAAAAAGTGGACGGGGTGCCGTACAAGCTCGGCACGTTCCTCGACAACTCCCGCCGCAGAGCAGACAAACTCACCCCGGAAAGGCGGGCAGAACTGACCGCACTCGGCATGCGCTGGTAGCCAGCAGGACGGCCAACGGCCGGGCACGGACTCCGCGAGTGGGATACCTCGCCAGGGTGACCCCGCCTTCTGCGATGCGGGTCGCGAATGTCCAACACGCACAGGGCAGAGGCCCCCCACGAAGTCGCAGGTGAAGATTGCGGCAGCGGCAGAGGCCCGGTCATGCGCTCCGCCGACGCGAAGTGACACTTCGCCGCAGGATCGCACCCGCCTGGACTTGCCGCCACTGCCCTTGAAAGCGCGGGGACGGGTGCGCTGACCTGGCCGTGGCGATGGCCGGGGCCGGTTGTCTTGGCTGGCCCCGGCCTTGGAGGGTGGTGCGGAGTGTCGGGCAGACGGCTACGTCATGAGTTATGTCATGAGTCGAGCGCGTACTCGCAGTGCAGGACCTGGTGGTACGAGTGTCCGTTCTGCGTGTAGTGGACGTCGCAGTCCTTCAGGTGCGTGAGGACCTTTCCGATGATGCGCACCCGGATGTTGGCGTAGTAGTCGCTCTCGATACCGGGTTTGATGGTGAACGGTTTCTTCGCGTAGTCGTGGTATTTGCTGTAGGTGGAATCCCGCCCGCTGAGCAGATAACCAGGGGTGTCCTGAGTGGAGAAGACGGAGTACCCCAGGACCTTCACTTGAGGCGGTATGGACTTCACCCGGAATGAGGTGACCGACAGTGGTGACTTGCTGGTGTTCTTCAGCAGGGGGAAGGAGAACCGGTATATCTCGCCGTTTTTGGTGTGTGGGAATCCGAGAACGCCGGATACCGGGGGGCCGTCTCCCTGGATGGATCGGCCGGTTGCGAGCCCGCTGGAGCAGCCCATCGTCAGCAGGGCGATTGCTGCCATGGCCAGGACCCTAGTCCGAGTAGAGGACACCGGGATTGCTGTAGACCGGTCCCTTGCCACCCCAGATGTCGTGTTCATACCGTCCGTTTCCCGCGGAGATCTTCTGGAAGTGTGTGCTGCTGAAGTCGGTGTCGAGGCTGAGTTCCACGTTGAAGACCTTGACGGCCAGGCTGTAGGTGATCGATGTACCGGAAATGACGCTGTAGTAGCTGGAGTTCGGGAGCACCGCGCGGTGTGAGGCGACCGACCGGCCGTAGGCCGTTGGCCCGTCGTATTTCCGCACGTCACTGCCGAATGCGCTGACGGGCTGCCCGGCGGGGACCATGTACTTGACCGGGATGATCGAGTAGTTGTGGACGATTCGCCCGTTGGGGCACAGCAGCTCGTGGTCATAGTCCTCGTACTGGATCGGCACGCGGAACTGCTGGGCCCAGTATGGTCCCTTGCCAGTGAATCCGGTGGCGTGGCCCGTGCTGCTCTTCCGGGAGATCTTGCCCTTGACCGACCAGACTTTGCCGTCGACGCTGACAGCGACGCCCCAGGTACTGGACAGGGTGTTGTTGTATTCGAAGGCCGCGGTGGTGTCGTAGAAGGCGTGGCCTTCGCCGACGGTCGTGTACTGCACGGATGTGCCGACGACGCGGTTTTTCACGGTGCAGTTCGCAACTGACGGCGACACGGTCGCGTAGTTAACGCCGTTCACGACGTCGGGGTTGTAGGCGGCGGTCGACGTGCCGTCCGCGCTCTGCCACGCGGGCAGATTTGTGTTGTCCGCTGCCGTGTCGCCGCTGTCCTGGTCGGCTGGAGTGCCGTCACCGGTATTGGTGGGTGTCACAGCGGTGGTACTGACGTCGGGATGGATCTGAACTGTGTCGGGGATTTCCTGGCGCGCTGCGACCGAACCGTCCGTCGTCGCGCTTCCGCTGGCCACACCCGCGTCGACGTAGTCTGAGCCGGTCAGCACGGTCCCGTCCGGCGCAGTGCCGTTGACGTTGGCTTCCAGCGCGAGAACTCCGCCGTTGGCGTCGGCCAGTGTCTGCAGCGACGCCGGCAGCGTCGCGGGAAGGGTGAAGGACCAGGTGCCGTTCGCTGCGGTCGTGGCGGTGCCCACCACGACCGGCGTTACGAAAGTCCCATCCGCAGGGACGGAGTCCACGGCGGTCAGCTGCACCGTCGAACCGGCCAGCGGCGCACCCGAGCCGAGCGTGAACGAACCCCCGACCGTGGGTGGCCCGGAGACCGGACTGGTTGTGGCGTCCGGCGAAGCGCTGACCGTGGGGCCGCTCGACGGCGGCGGGACAGAGTCCGTCGGTTTGACGTCGGTGTCCGTAGGCGTCGGACTCGGCGGCGGAGTTCCCCCGCAGCCGGGTGCGGCGGTGCACGCCGCATAGGCGGGAGCAGTTCCACTCAGGCCGGCCAGCAGCAGCACTGAACTCGCCACTCCAGCCGTAATTCCGAGAGCCAGCGCAGATCTCTTGTGTTTCAACAAAGTAAAAAACCCTCCCCCTTGGTCGGCGGCGGCCTCAATCGGCCCGCTGCCCAGAGAGAAGTTATCCGTGTCCGGAGGTCCCGACCAGCGATTTAGAAAGACGTATCCACGGCAGGTGAATCCCAGAGGTTAACTTGAGCTTTCTTCCTCCGCATAACATCAGATAACTTCAGAAGCTGGCCGAATCCGGCATCGCGCGGCTCCACAAGCGACGCCGAACAGTGGAGAGTTCCTTGCATCCACCGACAGGAAGACGGCGGAGATCGAGGCGCGGCGCGAGGCCGGGCTGCCGGCCGGCTCCACCGCAGGCGCCCTGACCGAAGAGCGCCGGGACGCCCTGGAGAGCACCGACCCGTCGTGGTGCCCGGCCTGGCCGGTCGCATGGCAGCGCACCTACGTCCTGTGCCGCCGGCTGATCGAAGCCGGGACCCCGCTCCCCAACACCCCGGGCCAGACCACCGTCCAGGGCGAAGACTTGGGCGCGTGGGTCCAGGTGTTTGCGACAGGTTCAGTTGGGACCTCCTACACACAGGAAGTGGCTACCGGTCGCCCCGACCGGGGCCATCGGACGCACTGGCGACGGAGATCTCGTCGAGCAAGGCTTTCGCCTTCGCTACGCGCCGGTGCTCAGGGCCCAGCGCGCAAGACATCTCATCGAGAGCATGCCGCACACCGGCCTCCGCCTCGTCATACCGCCCCAGGCCCAAGAACGCGGTGGCACGAGCGAGTTCGACCGCCCCCGCATCGGTGCGCCCCGCGCCGGGAGCCGGCTCGTCGGACTGCCAGACGGCGTCCATGAGCGCCAGCGCCTCCTGGTCGCGGCCCTGGCCGCTGAGCGCCGTGGCGAGCGTGACATCGATGACCGTTACCAGACGCGCACTGCCGGACACCGCGTCCGCCTTCATCACGGCGCGCAGCGCCTCGCGCGCCGCGCCCTCGGCCTCGGCATGGCGGCCCTGCAGGGTCAGGGCGTAGGCCAGCCCGTTGCCCACCGCCCCCGCCAGCAGTCGGGAGACCGAGTCCCGTCTGCCGGAGACGCTCAAGATCGTCCGGCATTCGACCTCTGCTTCGGCCTCGAATCCTTCTATCTGCAGCAAGCACTGGGCGCGGTCGGAGCGGGCCTTCAGAACGAGCGGGTGCCGCGCGCCGTGAGCGTCACGGTACTCCTTGGCGATCCGTTCGAAGTGCGCTGCGGCCAGCGCATGCTGACCTTGCACATTCACCGCATGCGCCAGCATTTCCCGCGCCTCGAGACGAACACGGTCCCGAACCGGCCCAGGCCCAAGCCCCGCCGCCAGCACAGCTTCCGCCTCACTTCGCGCCCGCGCATAGTCCCCGGCGGCGAACAACACCCTCGCGAGCCTGCTCCGGGCCTGGCACGTCACCTGGTGATCGGCACCGATCGAAGGGTCCGCCAAGCACAGACGCAATACCTCGCGGAGCTCGGTGTCAGCCTCCTCCACGAGGTTGACACCGAGCAACATCTGCGTCCGTACCACCCGGCGCTCCAACCCCCGCGCGCCAGCCCCCTGCCCCCTCGCACGCGCCCGCAAGCCGGCGAATATCCCCACCCCTACCATCTCCTTGTCCCCATCCGGTCACACGGCTCGGATCGTAAGCGACGGGCGTGGATGCGGGCTGCCCCCTACCATCCGCGACGATGGCAGCCTGGGCAGCCTCACTCTCTCCGGAGCGGGTGGAGCAGCTGTCCGCGATCGGGATGCGGTGGTCGTGATGGGCATCGACGTTCGGTCTACCAGAGCGACTTCAGCACCTGCTGCACTCTGCTCCCGGGAACCCGGGGAGCCCACAGCCACGCGTGGTGCCGACTCCGCCCCGCGATGTCCCCGCTGTGCGCCGCAGCTACGGCAGCCACAACCGGAACCGCCAGCAAGGTCAACAGCACCGGCCCGTACCCCACATCCGTAGCCACAGCGATGACCACGA
>JAQNCM010000537.1 GCA_029237615.1 Mucilaginibacter sp. | reverse complement strand
GTCCCTGAAGGTCATCGCTTACATGGTCGGCGGCGCAGTGCCGCCACTGCTCGGGCGCGCGTTCGGACTCCGTATCGCGCAGTTGCTCGACGCGTATGAGCGGCGACTCGGGCAGTCGCGACCAAGCCGCGGAAAATCCCGAATCGCGACAACAGCATTATATGCTCGCGCTTGAGTCCCAAACAGTTCGGATGGATAGAGAAGGCATCCAGCGCGCAGGAAAGAGGATGATTCGGCGCCTCGGGGCAAGCGCGGAGTCCGTGCGCACGCTGCCGCGAGGATAAAACGATGGAGTCATTGAGTCAGAAAAAGACGACCGCCGTTGGCATAGACCAAGTTCGTCCTACGGCGTATCAAATTCGATCGGGACACTTCGTCGTGCCACGAGTATTCTACCAAGCACACAAATCAGCTCTTGCGTGGGAGTCTTCATTCAACGTCGTCGCTTTTGGCAAAGTATATCGAGACAAGAAGATCGACTATGATCGGCGGCTGAACATCCGCTTGCGAGACACGATAGAGGCAGGCGACGTACTTCGCTTAAATATCAGCGACGGCTACCTTCATATAGAGAAGACGTAGACCGGTCTGCCGTTTTCGATTGGGGGATCTCGACGTGCTTGAGCCTCGAAAGCTTAGGTGCTCGCATGTCAAAAAGGAACGCAAGTTATCAATCGTGCGACGTCAAAGCAGAGGTGATGTATTGGCGATCGAGACCTGCGGCTGCGGACGCGATTGATTTCATATGCGTCGAAACTTCAGGCGACGAGCGCCGAAGAAGTCGTTGATTGGCTTTCGTATTTGCGAGGTAGGGCGACGTAAATTCTTTTGTCCGTAAAACATGCTCCAAGTCATGAGCGCAACGTCAAAATATACGATATCCTGACTGAAGTAGTAGACCGCCGTAAAGTGCATTCGCAACAGCTTCTTCAAGTGACGATACGCAGCGCGCGAGTGGCAGCACGATAGGACTAGGACCCTCTCTTCTTGGGCATCTTCTAAAGAAGGGACAATCTGCGTGAGGACATGCGCTACTTCGTCCCACGTTAGATCGTGACCCATTGCCCCGAGCCCATCGCGATCGGCATGCGCCGCGATGTGAACGATCTTCGCGTCCGGGTGATGGGTCTTCGCTAAGCTCTTAAACCGTTCTTTTGAGGCCACTACTTCAAGGCGCGTGGCGTCACCAAGTCCGCGTTCGTGCAACAGAGTGGCAATTAGTTGACCCTCCGTTGTGAGGCCATTTTCGATTTGATGGTCACTTGGTAAGTCGATCACCAGAAACTCTGCGCTCGGAGCCTTCATTACGCGACACCTCGGTCAATGTATGATGTGAGCGATCTCCCCGGATTACAGCCAAGGCGTTCAACCACCTAGGCCCGAGGAAATTCTAAAGCCGCGATACTCGGCGAGATTGACTATAGCGTTCAATAGCCATAGGGACGTTCTGGGACCACGTCGTGCACAGCATCAGCATCGGCGGCCGCCGCGTCGAGATCGACCCTAGCGGCAGTTACCGGCTGCGCTGACCGGGCCGACTTTACTCCCGCGTGCGCAGCGACCGCATGCGACGACGCGAAGGCTGGCCGTTCGCGCCCGCGGGAGATAGTCGACACCTGCCGACGAATCTCTCGCAGAGCAAGCGAGGTTGGCTATTGTTCCCCGGCGAACGCGATCGCAAATGAAGTCGGGTGCTCTACGAGCGCGCCGCATTGTCGTGCGCGCCGCCATTTTCGTTGTGGTATCAGTCGCTGCCGCGGCGGCATGTTTCGAGCCGACGAGGCCGGCGGCGGCGCTCCCGATGGTATCGCCGCTTCCGACGGGGATGCTGGCCTCGGCGCCGCCGACAGCGGGCTTCACGTACAGCGAGGACGGGGCCAACTGCCATATCGTCGAGGGCGGCTCGACGACGACCGCCCCGATCCCGTCAGATATGTGCGCGCAGGCGAAGACACGCGCGGACGGGAGCGTGGCGTCCAGCGCGGGCCCGAGCGCATCCCCGTCGCCGACGTCGTCACCGCTTCCGATGCGGACGCCCCCAAAGGTCAACCTTTCCGTCGCGTGTCCGACGCTACGCCGCGTCGCCACGCTCGAATCGCAAGCGCACGATGCTCATATGGTTGCCTCGTACGAGAAGGAGCGCGACCTCTACAAGCAGGCGGCACTGGCGTACTTGAAGTGCAGCGAGGCGTTCGCCAACCGCACCGATGATCGCGGACGCTACGTCCACCAGCGCGCGGGATCGCTCTATGCGTGGGAGCTGGCGCACAGCTTCAGCTCTCCGCCGGATCCGGTTGGGGTTACGCAGATCGCGCAATACGTCGCCGACCTGCGGCAAAGCACCGTGTTTGCGGACGTGCAGGCGACCCTGACGTCCGTCATTGCCTCCGTCCCCGGGACGCCGACGCCGGCGCCGACGCCGGCGCCGACGACGGCCCCCCTCGACAAGGGTGCGTGCCAGCTCGCGGATTTTGCGAGCTCGCTCGAAAAATGGTACAAGACGTTCGCGGACTACAACACTCAGGTCGACAACACGAATTGGGCGGGTCAGCAGAAGAACACGTTCCTCAACCAGCTCAACTACGCAATGCAGTCGAGTGGTGAGAAGGGCGACGTCACGACGATGGGGCGTCAGGAAGCGGTCCTTCGCGCTGCCGTCGACACAATGCGCGCAGCGCGAGCGTTCGAGACGGCCCGGCTGGCCGCGGTCGTCGTCGATCACATGCACGACACGACGCAGTACGCAGCAAATTTCACGGCAAACAATCATCGGGGTGCAGCTGCGGTCAGCGATCGCGACCATCTGATCCAGGGGAAACTCGCGGTGGACGCCGCGGCCGACGAACTCCGTCGTCTTCCCCTCTGCGAGAAGTAACGGCTGCTGATCTACGACTGACGCCCGTGGCGCGCGTCAGTATCTCGCAGGGTCCGAAAGCAGCGGCGGCGACTGTCTCCGCCTCTGCCCGCCGAGTGCCGCGATGACTGACGGCGGCGATCAGCGCGAAGACCGTATACTCCCAGAGCGCTGCAGTAGGATTTTGCATTGCCTTTGACGGACCGGTCGATTACCCATGGGTAAGCGCGGTGGCCCTACTGGCTCATACAGGAATGCCCGGCCAAATTATTTAGCGGCGAAACCACGCAAATTCTTCGAATTTCGAAGAGTTAGCGCCTCAAAGCACGAGCGCTGGCTTCTGGTTCCAAAGCCCGGTGCTCTGGTCCGACTATTCCATAAGCTTCCAAGTATTATAATGAGCGCATGGACTAGTGAGTCGGAGTGGCCGGCATTCCGCGATGACGGTCACGCGAATGCACCGCTATATAAGCAGCAGTTAGAAGTTGCATTTTTTCCATCTGGCCATGCTAACGACTGCCCGAAAACGGGTCAGACAGCCGCAATTGGCGGCCTAGGTGAAACGCTCTTGCGCTGGATTCGAGCGACTACTACACCCGCTCGGACGCTTGTTGAACCCGAAGCTGCGATTCCAACAGCAAGCGGTCTCATAGACCTAATCGAGATCCACAGGGATGCCTCGCTGGTCGACGGCCACTTCGTCGTCGCGTGGGAGATCAAGGCCACGGATAATACGATTGGATCGCGAAACGATGAGATCCATAGACAACTGGACGATTATTCACTTCGGCTAATGCAGATCGCGACGAACATGTCGCGCAGCTATAAAGGCGACGACGACAAGCTACGGCAATTTCTAGCTCACATGAATGCGTTTGCGTTTGTTCAAGATGAGCATATTCGGTACGGCGTCTTCGGTGTCGGGGAGCAAAACACAGCGGAATACCGCCGCCTCACACCAAAGCTGCACGAGCATCCAGCGGACTATAAGCACGGCCACCTCAATGTCGCGATTAGTCTGGATATTCCAGGGTTTTACGACCGCCGCCAAGTGATTTGGGAGAGGCTCAGGCTAAAGTGAACGCGCCGTGTTAGATGCCGCAGAGCTCCGACGTGTCTTGCCAGTTGCCGTTGGAAGTTTAGAGCAATTTGCGAGTGAGGCGCAGCTCCTGCATCACGCGTTTTTGCTTTCCGTTCTAACCGATGAGGCGCCTGTCGTTGACGATGGCGTCCTTCTGAAGATGTTTCGAACAGCTGAGCTACTC
>JAQNCM010000330.1 GCA_029237615.1 Mucilaginibacter sp. | reverse complement strand
TGCTATATGGCGTTCGCTGATGACCGGGTTAAGGCTTTTGGTCAGTTGCAAGCGCATTTTCCCAATGCGCTTTATACACAAATGGTTGATGTGATTCAGCAAAACGCCCTGTTCATATTTAAAAAAGATTGGTCGCAGTTATCGGATATCAAATTGCATTTGAAGGGTACCAGTTTTCAGCTTAAAGTATGGGAGGCGCTTATCAATATACCGATGGGTAGTTTAACTACTTATTCGTCCATCGCAAAAACTATTCGGTATCCTGCTGCAAGCCGGGCGGTAGGCAGCGCTGTTGGTGGAAACCCGGTAGCTTTTTTAATCCCGTGTCACCGGGTAATTAAATCGACCGGCGAATTCGGGCAATATCATTGGGGAAGCACCCGTAAAACAGCCATAATTGGATGGGAGGCTGCTAAGGTGAGTTTGGTTGTTGAATAAGTGAGTTGTCGCGTCACCCCAATCCCTCTTCAAGAGGGAGGAGCTTTAAAGTCCTCTCCTTTGGAGAGGATCCAGGTGAGGCGATGGTGCTTTTGTTATTTTTTTTAAAATGGATATACAGCAAAGAATTGACAAGATACACCGGGAGCAGGTTACCGAAGATATCAATGACCGCGGTTACTGCTGCGTGCCTGAAGTTTTAACGGATGCTGAGTGTGATGAACTCATAGCGCAATACGGTGATGAAGACTTGTACCGTAAAACCATCAATATGGAACGCTATCGTTTTGGCGTGGGTGAATACAAATATTTTCAATATCCATTGCCACCGGTAATACAACAACTGCGGGAATGCGTATATCCCCAGCTTGCAGTCATTGCTAACAAATGGATGCAGGCATTGAATATCGATCAGCAATTTCCTGAAAACCTGACGGCCTTGTTGGAGCATTGCCATGCGCAAAACCAGTGCAGGCCAACGCCATTGATATTAAAATATCACAAAGGAGGTTATAACACGCTTCACCAGGATCTGTATGGTGCGGTTTATTTCCCTATGCAGCTGGTTTTGTTTTTAAATGAGCCGGATGTGGATTATCAGGGTGGCGAATTTGTATTGATTGAACAGCGGCCGCGGGCACAATCCAAAGCCATTGTTTTAAAACCCCGGAAAGGAGATATGCTCCTATTTACAACCAATTTCCGGCCGGTGAAAGGCAGTAAGGGTTATTACAGGGTAAATATGAAACATGGTGTTAGTGAAATAACATCAGGGGAAAGACATACGGTGGGAATTATTTTTCATGATGCAGCATGATAGGGCATACTGAGTTAGGAGATACACCGTTTAAACGCAGCAGGCAATTGAAAGTGCTGCTTGATAATAACGAAATTGTATTTGCCGGCAATGCAAAATTAAAGATATATGGAAGGTTGGATTGCTCATCGGGTAAAAGGATGAAGCCTGAAAACCGGGTGTTCTTTAAGTCGGAAGAAGAAGCAAGGCAATTGGGCTACAGGCCCTGCGGGCATTGTCTTCGCAGGAATATAAATTTTGGAAGGCATCAGGATAAAAGCAGGTAAATAAAGGCTACATTAGTTTGAAGGATTTTATATTTGGCTAAACATCAGCTATGCTAAAAAAAACATTGTTATTGTTGTTTTCTGTTTTCATTTATTGCACTGCTTTGGCACAGTCGGCCGATACTGTTTATAACCAGTATCTTGATTTCAATCTTGCAAAGTTGCAGGGTGAACAGGATAAGGTTCAGGAGCTTGGTGAAGCTATTTTGCCCAGGGCAGATAAACTGCCTGAGAAAGCCAGGATCAATTTTTATTTTTCCGTTGGCAAAATGTATGAAGACAATGATCAGCCTGATAAAGCGGTAGTTTATTATGAAAAGGTGGCTGCAGCCGTACCGGATTATTATGTAGTACACCGTGCTTTAGGTTATTTGTATCTTGCCAAATCAAACCGGGTAGCAAAACAATTAAATGCCTCAGGTAATGATAAGGTGATGAATACACAACTTCATACGGCTTATGTTAATGCCGTAAAAAAAGCCTTGCCGCACCTGGAAAAAGCCGAGGCATGCGACCATACTGATGAAACACTGGAGATCATAAAAAATCTTTATAAAGGAATAAATGATTTGAGCGGCTTAAACTCTTTAAACAATCGCCTTAACGCGCTAAGTAAGAATTGTATTGATATTTTGACCGATAAGTAAACTAATTTTCCTTTATTTTGCCGGCTATGAAGGTTAACCGGCTTGTAACCCGAATTGTGATAAGGGTTTTCTTTATTTTGTTATTTGCTGCAATGGTCCCTTTTTTTACGGGTGATCAAACCAAATTTCAGCACATTTACTTTTCGTTTCATCACAAATGGGAAATGATATTCCCTGTTATTTTATTGGTTGGATTTGTTGCTTTACTGATAACCTGCGCCGTTAAGAAATATAATGAACCCGATCTTAACTGGCTGCTGGTGTTAAATACGGTGATATTAATCGCTTACGGTATTGCGATTTATATCAGGGTTATACATATGGTGTAAATCTTTTGCGCAAGCTAAAAAAAGCTAAAAGCTGAAAGACCAAAGCCAATTTGCAAAGAAGACTGAAGATAAAAAAGCATTTTAGCTTTCACCTCCAATCAAGTTTTATCAGCGGTTGCAGGTTTCCTCTTTTTCATAGTCGACTTCTCTATCTCCTGCCCGCTGCCCAGCAGGAAACCCCATGGTTTGAGGCTATCTACCCGGTCGAAAATGATTTTGAGAATGGCCATAATAGGGATGGAAAGAAACATACCCGACAAGCCCCAAATCATTTCGCCCAAGACGATACCTAAAAAAGTGATCAGCGCATTTAATTTTACCTTCGATCCTACAATCGTCGGCAACAAAAAATTCGAATCAACCGCATGTATGGCGAGCACGCTGCCGGCTACTTTTACCGCATCGCCTATACTTCCGGTGGCAAATGTTATAAGTGTGCTTAAAAGCAGGGCCGTGAAAATTCCAAGGTAAGGTATCAGGTTAAATAAGGCAACAATAATTCCAAGCAGCACGGCATATTTAACACCAATGATCCAAAATGCGGTACAGGCCAAACAGGCTACCACAAACATTTCCAATAATAATCCGAGTATGTACTGTCTCAATATACTCTGAATGTTCTCAACAATATCGTGCACTATGTCTTCAAATTCGTCGCTGAACACCCATACAATAAATTTAATAAGCAGGCTGCGGTATAATAAAACAAAGAAGGTAAATATGAGTATAAACACATAAAAAAGCACCAGGGAGGATATGGCCCCAAATGTTTGTCCCAGCACACTGCCACCGGAAGCCATGATCTTTTTAGTAGTATCATGCACATAGCTCATCTGTTTGCTTGCGTTAATATGAAATGCGCCCTGTACCCAGTTT
>JAQNCM010000279.1 GCA_029237615.1 Mucilaginibacter sp. | reverse complement strand
TTTTCCTTCTTTATCAAATAGTTCGTAATATTCTTCTTCAAGTAGTTTCGCATAGCCACTCACCGCCCTTAAGGGGGCTCGCAGATCATGCGAAATGGAATAAGAAAATGATTCCATTTCCATGTTTGCAGATTCCAGTTGTGCAGTGCGCTCAAGTACTTTTTGTTCTAACTCATTATTAAGTTTGCGGATATCCTCTTCATTAAGTTTGCGAATATTGTTTTGGGCTTTTTTTAGTTCCCTATTGGCAATAATCAATTTTGCCGCCTGCTTTTCCTTCTCTTTGTTTTGATAAGCAAGCTCTTTGTTTGCAATGACCAACTCTGATGCACGTCTTTCTTTTTCTTCGTTTTGAAAAACAAGTTCTTTGTTAGCTATTATTAACTCTGATGCTCGCCTTTCCTTTTCTTCGTTTTGAAAAGCAAGTTCGATGTTAGCAATGATTAACTCTGATGCTCGCTTTTCCTTTTCTTCGTTTTGAAAAGCAAGTTCATTGTTTGCTGTTATCAGCTCTGATGCTCGTTTTTCTTTTTCTTCGTTTTGAAAAACAAGTTCTTTGTTAGCTATTATTAACTCCGATGCTCGTTTTTCTTTTTCTTCATTTTGAAAAACAAGTTCGATGTTAGCTATTATTAACTCTGATGCACGTTTTTCCTTCTCTTCATTTTGAAAAGCAAGTTCTATATCGGCAATGATTAGCTCAGATGCACGCTTTTCTTTTTCTTCATTTTGAAAAGCAAGTTCTTTGTTGGAAACTACTAATTCTTCGGCACGTTTTTCTATTTCTTCGTTTTGAAAAACAAGCTCTTTGTTAGCAATTATTAATTCTTCCGCCCTTTTTTGTTCGGTAAAGCCCGGGTCCATGTCAACACACTGTTGGGACTTGCGCTCTTCATTGAAAAAAGGGACTGCATCTTTTTTATTTTCGTCCATAATAATTACCAGGTTTAATAACTTGTATTCAACACAAAGTTTTTTATACTTTATGCTGCCCAAACACCGCGATTAATGCGGTCGGTTCCATAACTAACGGCAAGGTCTTAATAAATTAAAACCGCGGGGTGTAATATAAAGAATTGAAAAACGGAAGTGAAATAACGGTGACTTGAACGGCTAGGTGCTTACTGATCAGTGGTTTTTAGTTGGTGGTTTTTAGAAGTACCAATAAGCTTTAGAAGGATTACATTTGGAATGTAAGGTTAACTTCATTGTAATTTACAATTAATAGGAGGTAAGTTTATTGGTTTCCTTTATTACGATGCCTCATATCTAACACAAACGCGTGCCTGAACTTATCCCGGGCAAAAAGGAATTATTTGCTAAGCTACGGTTAATAATTTGATAAATACACCGTGAAAACACCCTTTTTTTACGGCTTAATTTCCTTCATTGGAAATTGGTACTGTGTCTCTCTACTTTTCGGCAATGGAAGTTGCCGCACTTTGTTAGATAGGTCTGTTGTAAACTTACTAATACACACCATCAGGGGCGCTGTAGTCCATTATAAATGATGCGATCTCTTGTTGTTCTTCGCCATTCAGTTTATCGCCTTTATAGTTCCAGGTTCTTTTTTCTTTGTTTATTTTGATCTCACCTAAAAACTTACTGCTGTTTATATCGTGAGGTTCAGGCGGGTTATTATCTTCCTGGTGCAGAAAGGCAGATGAAAAAATAAGATAATCACCGCTTTGCCATGTTCCTTTTTCATCCACTATTTCTACCTCGCGTTCTTTATCAGTATCGGTACTTATTTTTAAAATTACCATGCTGTTTGTTTTAAGTAAGACAAGCATAGCCATTACTTGTTTTATTATCGGGGAAAGATTGTCAGCATCCTCCCCCACGTGCTTCACCTTAAAAGCGGATACAAAAGAATAGTTAATCAAATTTTCTGAAATAGCAGTCGAAAGGATTAAAGCTGAGATCAAAATTAGCAGAAATTCAACACTTACCTGTAATACAGTGCTTTATATCATTTACTTAAAGTGTTCCACCCGTTCCAAACGTTCCACCTGTTCCTTCTCAAAAATTGGAACACCCGGCAAAATTACTATTGATATAGCCATTCTTTATTCAGGTGGCTTTTTTGTGAGATTGACTTAAGTTCCGGATTCAAATCCCGGTATGAATTTAGATTCATTTATTTAAATTTACAGTAAACGAATCAAACAACACTGCACCATCGTTATCGATCATTATATCCGGAACCGTATAATATTGGCCCTCAAGCTTAAAATCATTACCATCTTTTGTTAAAGTGATTTTTAAAAAGCCGTGTGCGTCATCACAGTAATTTTGCAGCTCAACATTGTCGAGCATATTACTGTTATCAGGAAACGCGGGATCCAGCGGGTCGGCAATTGGATGCAGATCAGCATATCCGCCGGCGCCGGAAACAATGAACGGTACTACTTGTCCATCGGGATAAGTTTTATGCAAACGCTGGTAATTATGCACATGTCCGCTAAAAACAATATCGGGCCTTATACCTGCCTCATTAAAAGTGTCATTTAAAAACAACTGCATATTTAGGCTTGATCCATGATTAATATCGGCCGAGTAGGGCGCATGATGTATACATAAAATGATCGCTTTTTCATTGCGATACTCAGCCGCTGTTTTTAACTCGTTTATGAACCACTCTTTTTGCTGAGGAGTAATGGTGCCAAATTTGGGAACATTGCTGTAAAGTCCTATAATATCAGCCATGGGCGTCTTCAGTGTCCAGTATACATTTGGCTGGACATTGCTTTTTCTACCGGTATCACGGGCAATAGCAAGCGGTCTGCTTTCAGTATCGCAAAATACTTTTCTAAAAGCTGCAAGGCTTTCCGGTTTCCTGGGATCCAAGGGATCAATATCGCCATCATGATTGCCCGGAATAGCAAATACCGGTGCCGGGTAGTGCTGGTAAGGAAAGAAGAACTGGTCGTAATACCGTTCTTCCTGGCCAAAATTGTAAACCACATCGCCTAAATGAAACATAAATTGCGGCCGGTCAGCTTCGGTAGCCGTTTTGTCGTATTGTTTGGTCATTTCCTTTGCTACCGCCCTTTGAAAATCAGGCGCCCTCAAGCTGCCGGTATCCCCGGTCATATGGAAAACTAATTTATGATTCGGTGCTCCGGGAAGTATTTGTTTTAAATCCAGGTGATAAGGATATGTTCCTGTAGGGGACGGAAGAGGTTTGAATTTTTCCTGGTCGTCTGGTGCTCCGCGCTTAAAAACCGGACGGATACGTGGATTGCGTTGTTGAAAGGACATGCACAAATATAAGTCTTTGGTGTAAATGCAATATTAATATAGTTCCGCCTTCAGTATTTAGGGGTGTTTTTATCCGCGCCCTAATAATTCATCCAATTTATTGCGTTCTGTTTGGAGCTCGCGAGCCAGCTTCTTTTCTTTCTCATTGGCTTTAGCTTTGTATGTTTTAAACTCATCCTCCATTTCATTATAAAGCTCTGTTCTGTGTTTAGCTTCGTGCCTGTAGCCTGCTGAGCGGGCAATTACAAGAGCAGCGGCAAGTCCAAATAACAGTACCAAGCCCCACATTACCAGGTTATAGGTATGTTTCGCAACAGAAATGCCGAAAACATCAATTACATCAAGATTGGTAGCGGAAGCATTAAGTGTTTGATCTTTTTTAGTTAATTCTGCCTTTAAGCTGTCAATAACTTTTGTTTGGGCACTCATCTTATTTGTAACAGCTATCAGTTTGCGCCGGTTACTGTTTAAGGTGTCTGTTGCGCTTTTCCATAATGCACCGATTAGCGGCTGCTGGTAACGATATACTTTGGTTAACAGATATTGATATTGCCCGTTAAGGCTTTTATCAATCACAACCGGAGGAGAACTAGAATCGGGTTTTACAGGAACAGGCTGCTGCAGAGGGGGGTTAACGCTCGCGGAGTCAGTGCGCACTGTATGTTTATAGGGACGGTATTTATAGGCTTTAACCTTCGGTACGGGTGTTACTAAACCAGGCTTTGAAGGATTGGTTTTTACGGGAGGTGCTTTTTTTACACTGTCCTGCGCGTAACCCAATGTAAAAATGCTGCAAATGAATATTGTTAGTAGTGGTATCCTTAACATAGATAGCTGGTTTATAAAGTAAAATTAGTGTTTAGAAGTTAAAAATGAGAATTTTTGGTTAAAGAGATTGGTGATTTAAGGTTATATATTAGTTAATTTATTCATTTTATTGTTTTACAAGTTACAAACTAATCTGTAATTAACTTACAGCCAATCTCCGATCTAAAATAATATATTAGCAGCATGAATATAGGTGTAATTGGCCTGGGTGACATGGGGCGCTTGTATGCAAAGGCATTTGCTGACGCAGGTTACGCGGTTTATGGCTGCGACCTTCCCGTTAACCGCAATAAGCTGGAAGATGAGCTGAATCCTTACCATATTAAATTAATGGATAACGGGCTGGATGTTTCCAGGATCTGCGACCTGATCATTTATTCGGTTGAAGCAGACAGGCTGGAGCAGGTTGTAGCCGAATGTGGTTCATCTACCAAATACGGTGCAATTGTTGCGGGGCAAACATCAGTAAAGACCCCGGAGATTGAAACGTTTGAGAAATATCTGCCCGCTGATGCACAGATCATCACTTTTCATGCTATGCACGGCCCCGGTTTTAAACCTAAGGGACAAAAGCTGATATTAATACGGCATCGTGCTGATGATGAAGCCTACCAGCGTATGCTCGACTTGTTTACCGCCGTTGAAACAGATATAGTAGAGATTGCGGATTATCACGAACATGATAAAATTGTTGCCGATACCCAGGCGGTAACGCATGTAGGTTTTGAAAGTATGGGTACTGCATGGAAAGAAGCCGGATTTTTTCCATGGGAAAATGCTTCCTATATTGGAGGTATTGATAATGTGAAGATACTGACCACCTTGCGTATATTTAGTTATAAAGCTCACGTTTACGCTGGTTTGGCTATTATGAATCCTTATGCCCGGCTTCAGGTAAAGCGTTATGCAATATCAGAATCGGAATTATTTAAACTGATGATAAAGGAGGAGGAAGAATCCTTCCGGTCCAGGTTATACCGTGCCCGCGATTTCGTCTTTCATGAAAGCCGCAAGCCTATAATGCTGAATGATAGCGTGATGAGGGAGTTTTCACTTTCTCAAAAGCCTGAATTGCAAAAACCTAACTCTCACTTAAGTATACTAAGCATGGTTGATGCCTGGTACCACCTGGGCGTTAACCCTTATGATAACCTCATCTGCCAAACACCGCCTTTTCGCCTTCGTTTGGGTATTGCAGAGTATCTATTTAAGAATGAAGAGTTGCTGGAAGAATCCATTGAAACCGCTTTATATGATAAAACAATCCGTGGCGACGATTTGGAATTTCACTCGGCAGTAAGGGAATGGTCGGCAATTATTGGTTATGGTGATATGGAAGGTTATAAAAAACACTTTAACGAAGTACAATCCTTTTTTAAAGGCAGGCTGGAGGAAGGCAACAAGCAAAGCGCTGAGTTAATAAGAAGGTTGATGATGGAGTAGGGGAACGGGGGCCTATCAAATATTAAAGGGCTTTCCTGGTTGTTGTTAGGAAAGCCCTTAATAATTTAGTTTTTTATTTTTTAGAAGCAGGTAAACTATAAGTATTATCTGCCGAAAACAATGTCCATGGCTGAGCTTTCATATCCCTCAGGTATTTGCCTTGTGTTTTTAAATATTGCGGGTGCTTTTTAAAGAAAGG
>JAQNCM010000284.1 GCA_029237615.1 Mucilaginibacter sp. | reverse complement strand
CAACTGTCCAGTCTAAAGAAGGATAAATACGTGTACCGGTGGGGCTTGAGGCTCCTGTTTTGGAGACGAAGGCTTGTGACGCAGCGGTATGATAGTCAAATCCGAGGGCGGCCTGTAAGGTGTTTTTGTTCATTGCCTTGTTCAGCCATATCATATTTATAGTTATGCTACTTGCTACATCAGTTACCTTTTCGGTGCCAATGCCTCCGGTAACGGCAGAATGATCGCCATTTTGATGGTAATAACTCGAAACCAGGTCAATCTCATCAACGTGCAACTTTCGGGGATTATAGGCACTGCTATCCTTTCGCGGTGGAGTATGAGAAACGGTGTAGTGTTGTTTCGGGATCATACCGGTATCCTGCTTAACCTGCGAAAAGGCATGAAAGCGACATATCAAGGCAAATCCTATAACGGATAAAATTTTCTTTTTCATAAACGGAGGATGGATCCTTTTTTTGGTAATTAATTGCAGCCACAACCACCACCGGTTTTCCCGGCATTGGCCCCTGATGCACTTTCACGGTACGATTGAAAATTTAACTCATTCTTCTCTACTTTCCTGTTGCCCAACACCATTTCAGAATCATTCAGCCTGCTTTTTTGATATTCTTTTAAATGCACACACGATGTAATGCTTGCCATTAAAGCGAGGCATGCAATTATTTTTACCGTTTGTTTTATCATAGCAAAGAATTATTTAATATTTATATTTTTTGAGGTGTACATTTTGTCGTCATCATCAATAATAACAGCTTCAATGTTTTTCATCTGGTTAATCATATCCAGGCCTGTATTAATTCCCATTATCATCACAGGAGTAGCCATCGCATCGGCAATTTCGGCGTTAGTTGTTATGATGGTTACGCTTTTAATGCCATTAACAGGCAGGCCGGTGCGGGGATCAATCGTATGCGAATATTTTTTCCCGTCAATCATTACGTATTTCTCATAATTTCCGGATGTCGCCACAGCCATATCTGTGATAGCCATATATGAAAACACTTCGTGTGACGAGTTAGGATTCGCAATGCCAACAGTCCATTCTTTTCCGTTTGGCTGAAGTCCCCAGGCTGAAAGGTCACCGGAAGCATTCACTACCCCGCTCTCTACACCCAGGTCTTTCATTACCTGTTTGGCCCGATCCGCTGCATAACCTTTTCCTATTCCGCCAAACCCAATCCGCATGCCCTTTTCCTTTAAAAAAACAGTGTTTTTTTCCTTATCCAAAACAATATTCCTGAAATTGATCAGGCGAACCATTTTTTTTGCGGTAGCTTTATCAGGGAGCGCGGTCATTTTTTCATCAAAGTTCCATAGCCGTTTATCTATGGAACCATACGTAATATCAAATGCTCCCTGCGTAACTTCAGATATCCTGATGGAGCGTTCAATGAGGTTAAACGTTTCCCTGCTTACTGTAACAGGGGCAATACCAGCGTTTTTATTTACCTCGTTTGTTTCACTGTCATCACTAAAAGTAGTGAGCAGGCGTTCAATACGTTGTATTTCGGATATTCCCGCGTCTATTTTTTCATTCGCCCACTTTTCATTATCACTTACCGCGCTCAGCTCAAAACGGTTTCCCATTAATTTACAGGCCCTTTTAAAAATAAGCTGATTATTCATATATATCTCAGTTCAGCGATATAAGCATAGTTCTTTGTAAACAATATTACTTTAACATTCTGAATTCAAGATGAAATTTCTATTGGCATCTCATGATTCAGAAGTAAAATATAACATTTTAGTATAACTGCATGGTTAAACATTTATTTTGACAGCAGGTACAATAAATAGTTTCGCTGCTTATACAATAAAAAAAGCTGCTTTTGAGGCAGCTTTTTTTATTGTTAACAGATAATTACAATATCCGGTTGCTTATGTTCGATTATTGTTAAATCGACGAAAATATCTTTTGTGCCACATTACCGACTAAAGGGATCGGCTTTTGTTCTCCATTAGCAGCTCCGGTTAATCCTATTACCCAAAGAACTACAAATATAATGGTGATAAGTATTTTTAATATATAAACTGAAAATATCCCGCTATGTTGAATTACTGAAGGCGGAGCCAATGACAAACCAAACCAGATAGCGACATAAATGAGATATAAAAATAAAGTTTGCCTTAAGTGATAAGCACTTAAGCTGGTTTTATTAGGCTGATGAAATCCAAAATAGCCAATAGACCATCCTATGACGAAAAAGTAGCTAACCATGCCCGCGGTTCTTCCGTCGTCTTCAATTCCAAATAGGTATTTGCGTTCCATTAAATAATATGTTTATTAAGATATATACCGCTTGTACGGATTAGCTGATAATTTGTTACTTATGAAAGTATTTTATTAGCTATTAGTAAATTGTCAAAAGCTGGACCAATAGGATTTGTTTTATTTTTTAACGATCATATTATACCTGGGTTGAATTAGTTGCATATTTAAAAACAACCATATGTAATTATCTTACGTACAACGCTATAACAACCATGTTATAACATAAAATGTTTAAATCAGCAAAAATTCCTTTGTCCTTTTTGATAACAGGTGTTTGCTGGGCTTTATTCAGCAACCCAATCATTACCTTATTTTACAGGCATTTGGCACCACACGAACAGGATTCGTACCGTAGTTTAAATGATCTGATTTTCGTGATCATCATAAGCTATGTTTTATATGTTAAAATAAAAAAAGAGCAACACAAGCTAACCAAGTCAGAAGAAGAGTACCGGCAGTTATTTGAATCCAATCCAAATCCCCTTTGGATTTATAATGAAGAATTAAGGTTTGTTAAGGTAAATAACGCAGCTGTTGAAAAATATGGATACAGCAGAAAAAAGTTTTTAAAAATGACTATTGATGATATCGACTCAACGGCCGGCCATCAGATACCCATCAATTATATAAAGGAATCTGAAATAGAAATCAAGTTGGCTGGTATAAAAGAGCACGTAAAAGCGATAGGCGATACCTTTATGGTATCTATTGTTTCTTATCCTGTTCTGTTTAATAACCAACACTGCAACCTGGTAATGGCAACAGATATTACCGAACTGATTGAGAAAGAACAAAAATTAAATGACGCTTACCAAAAAATTAAAACTTCCAACGAGGTTCTTTTGGAAATTGCCTGGTCAAATTCCCATGAGCTCAGAAAACCGCTCTGTTCCATTCTTGGCTTAATATCCTTATTAAAAGAGGCAAGCGACCAGGAAAGGGATGAATTTCTTCGTCTGCTGGAAATATCTTCAATTGAGCTGGACCAGGTATTAAAACAAAATAACAAAAAGGTAGATGAAATAGAAATGCTGGAAAAATCTGCCTGATAATAAATTATTTTTTTGGTTTGTAGCTTTCTTTATGATTAAAGTCAAACGTTCTTGAAATTGTAAATCCCAATCGGTATTGGCCTCTAAAATAATCCGACGAGGTATTGCTTAAATAATTTATCTCGGTAATCGCCTTTGCATTTGTAATATTAAGCGTAAATACGTGTCCGCCAGTTACCACCTGGAAACCAAAACCAAGTGGATCGCTAAATCCGGCCGAGCCGTTTCTTAAGGAAGAGAAAGGGTGTGCATAGTCAACAACTATACCCATTAAATTTGTTACTTTTATCACTGCAGAAGCCGATAATGAGAAAAGCTCCTTTGGGTTTCCCGTCACATCTGGAATCGGCTGGTTATTTTGTACAATTGAAGGTGCTACCTGTAAAGAGAAATTATGCGAAAACCTCCGCGCAAAAATTGCTTGTGCAAAATATGAAACCCGGTCATTAAAGTGAGGATAGGAGTTATACGGCCTCAAACCGGTTTCGCCAATTAAAGTTATCGCAAGCGGTGAACTGTCATTCCTCGTCTGGTGTAATATTGCGTATTTTAGCTCCATGTCAACCAGCCCTCCAGCTTTAGGTGTTGAACTTCTGCCTATATCGATATTCAAATTATCGGTTACCCCATATTCAAAACCAATATATAAATCCGCAATATTGTCGAGACCAAAAAAATATTTGCCACCGCCCATGGGCCCGGCAAGATCGCCAAACCGGTGAAGGACCAGGAAATTAAGGTTCTTTTTCTTAACTGTTTCGGTTGTTTGCGATAAAATGAGCCTTGAAGATTCAAAAATAGCAACGCGCTCCTTTTTATTGTCACTATTCATCAAATTGAATAGTGAATCTGTAGTTATATTCTTTTTTACTGAGTCGGCTTTCTGAGCCATTAACCCGGTGCTTATTATTAAAAAGGCTAATATTATATAATTTTTCATATTAAAAATTATTTTGTTTGGTTGTTTTTATAAGGGATGTAAGTAGCTTCAACGTTTATTTTAATACTTTCCGCGATGTGGTAAAATAAAATTTGGGGTATGTCAATATGATGATCCGCACAGTTCACCATAAACTCTGATGTCATGGATATAACACCATTTTTCACTGTCAGACTGCCCTCAATTGTTCGCATTTGACTAATGCCATGCACAGTAAGCTCACCTCTGGCAATTACAGCGTAGGAGCCATCGTTTCCAACCTCGATATTTTCTTGTATTTTTCCTTTAAAGACGGCTCGGGGATACCTGTCGCTTTCCATATAGTCTGAATTAAAGTGCTGTTGCATAAACGCCTTATCAAACTGAAATGAACTAATAGGTACGCTAAAGTCTAATTCGCCCGTAGCCGCATTGTATACAGACGCACCGGCATATGTTACCGCTTTGATATCTTCTATCAGGGCACTGGAAAAAAGTGTTATATGGGCATTTTTACAAGTATAAAGATTCTGCCCGGTGTGATGAATATTTAACAGGCTTAGTAAGATAATACCAATATATTTCATTCTGAGGGGCATCTAAGATGACTAATAAATTTAGGTATGAAGAGAAGAAAAGCCATCAATTTAAAACGAAACAATAAGATCGTACATTAACACAAATCCAATTATCACGAAAATTTCTTACTGACGTAAACGATAGCAGCGGAAGTTACATCAAAATATCCGGATGTGCAAGGCGTTGGAAATGAATCAGCCTGGAATAAAGAAATCGTTTGACGGCTAAAAATCATCCCTCTGAGAATCGCATAAATCAAATCGGCCCATCAGGAGCCGATGAGCTCGTGGATGCCATGACCTGGTTTGACATCTTCATATAGATTAAAAATTCCACAGAACATCCTGTAAACTAGCGCTCTAAACACTTTTACAAGATCTGGCCGGCACTGTTTGTCGATCCTCTTTCTATCAACTCAGGCGGGATGATCACCTTGCTCAGTTCGGCAAAACTGACCCTGTTTTCAAGTTTATCCAAAAGTGTTTTAAACAACTGTTTTGCCATTTCATCTAATGGTTGTGAAATGGCACTGATGGAAGGGTTATAAATGTTAAATACATCATGGTCGTCAAAAGCTACAATCGCTATATCAGCCGGGATGGCCAGTCCCAACTCATTTATTGCTTTTATACCACTCAGGGCAAGGTAGTTGGTGGCGAATATAATGGCATCTAAACCGGGGTGGTCGCTAATGAATTGCATCGATTGTTTAATGGTTGTTTCCGTGTCATTCTCAAAAGGCACTTTAAAAATTAAAGGCTTAAGGTGATGCTTTTTTATAGCGGCTAAATAGCCCGTTTGCCTTTCAATCATTTGGGTTTGATCGGAGGCTAATGTAATTAATGCAATTTTCTTCGCCGCCGTTTTTTCTAAAAGTTCTACTGCGTCAAACGTTCCCTTAAAATTATCAAGACCTACGTAATCGGTTGCAACATCCGGTAAATAACGGTCAAACAACACCACGGGCAAATTATCATTTATTAAAGCCCTGATTTCTGATTCAACACCCGCCGGTGGCGTAATGATATAGCCATCTACATGACGTGCGCGCAATAATGCGATCAATTGCCGCGTTTTTTCAGGGTCATTTTCCGTGCTGCAATAAATTATCTTATAACCGTTTTTATAAGCGAGTGCTTCTAAATGAAAGGCAACATGCGAAAAGAAATAATCAGAGATCTTTTCGACCATAAGGCAGATCATTTTTGTTTTGCCGGTGCTTAAGCTTTTGGCAAGATGACTGGGCTTGTATCCCTTTTCTTCAACAAACTTCAGCACTTTTTCTGTTAGCTCATCACTTATTCTTTTCTCTTTCGCCTTCCCGTTCAAAATAAACGAAACAGTAGATTTTGCAACATGCAGTTCATTCGCTATATCGTTAATTGATAATTTTTTTCTCATTTAATGGCGTCGGTATGATAGTAACAACTATTTTTTACTATTGAGGTCCAGGTTCTTTTTAAAAAATAAAATTAGAAGTATTCTTATAAATACCTAATCAGTTTATTGGTTATCATGGTTAAGTGGTACAGTACAATCAGCCGTTAACCATTTTATTTTTTTTCAAATATATTATTTTCCGTTTGCAAAACCGGTTTTATTAATTATTATTGCAACTCAATAGTACATAATTATGCTAAAGTTTTGTAAGCCGCAGCAAAATTTAACCACTATAAACCGATTAACAAGCTTAAAATAATAAATGAAACTGTTTTTTTAATAAACCGCTGAGGGCTAAATATGCGCAGCGCCGGTTAATAGTATTTCATCAATTTTTTAGGTAATAAAAAAGGAAACACTTTAACAGATCAATGAACAGGATACCGGCGGATTACCAATAAATAATATAATGCAACCTACTAATTTATTATCCTCTTACATACTCACTGCGGATATAGGGGGTTCCCATATAACAATAGCCGTTTGTAACAGGGAAACAAATTCCATACTGGCAAATAGCCTTACCAGGTATGAGTTGATCAGTAAAGGATCGGCAACAGATATATTACTTTCATGGAGTAATGCCTTTCAGCAGGCGTTAAAGAATTCAGCACTGCCGGTTTCGGGGTTAAGTGTTGCCATGCCCGGTCCCTTTGACTACGAAAAAGGCATTTCTTACATAAAAGGACTTGATAAATACGAAGCCCTATATGGCGTGAACATAAAAAGTTTCCTC
>JAQNCM010000277.1 GCA_029237615.1 Mucilaginibacter sp. | reverse complement strand
TTAAAAGTTTATCGCCCATTGTTCAGCACGCCATTACCGATTACAGTAAAAATTCAAATATTTTGCACCCACAAGATCTTTAGCTATAAATGAGTAAAAAAGTATTGGCTATTTATTATACGCAATCAGGCCAGTTGAGTGAAATTATTGATTGTTTTACAGCGCCTCTTATTGCTTCCGGGGCATCAGTTGAAAAGGTTGAGATTAATCTTAAACATAATTACGCTTTCCCGTGGACTACTGATAGTTTTTTTAGCGTAATGCCCGATTGCCAGCTGGATGTACCTGCAGAGCTGGCCCCTTTTGAATTTAAAGAGAAAGCTTATGATTTAATTATCCTGGGATACCAGGCCTGGTTTTTGTCGCCAAGCATTCCGTTTAATTCATTTATGAGACATGCTGCCATAAAAGCAATATTAAATAATACGCCCGTAATAACAGTGACCGGTGCGCGTAATATGTGGCTTAATGCTTTTGTAAGGGTAAAAAAACTTATCCACGCCGCAGGTGCTAAACATGTTGGAAACATTGCATTGGTGGATACGCATCCCAATCCTGTTAGTTTTGTTACCATCTTTCACTGGATGCTGCATGGCAAAAAAGACAAATATCTAAACATTTTCCCCCCTCCGGGTGTTTCAGATGCCGACATCAGGCATACCAGTGTATTTGGGGAGCAAGTGTCGTCGCATTTAAATTCAAACAATTGGGTTGGTATGCAGGAAGAACTGGATAATGCCGGCGCGGTTAAACTAAACTACAATTTAATGATCATAGAATCAGTAGCGGGTAAAATATTTAAATTTTGGGCTAACTTCATTGTAAAAAGAAAAAATAGAGCTGCATGGCTTAAGGTGTTCAAATATTATCTTTTAATCGCTTTTTTTGTAGGTGCCCCTATTGTTATAACCCTTGATGCAATATTTTTCCGATTCTTTACACCAAAACGTATAAGAGCAAAAAAACAATATTTTTTAAATTTAACTAACTAATCCCCTCTATGTCTGCTATCGAAGTGTACATCAACAGTACATCAGCCTTTTTTCCAAATGAGCCGGTACCCAATGAAGATATGGAATTATACCTCGGCTATATAAGCGGTAAGCCTTCCAAATCAAAACCTATTGTGTTACGCAACAATGGTATAAAAAACAGGTATTACGCACTGGAAAAAGGCGGCAAATCCACGCATACTAATGCACAAATGACTGCACTGGCCGTAAAAGCCCTTTTCGAAGAAAATCCCGATAAAATAAAAGAGATCGAGCTGCTTTCATGCGGAACCTCCTGCCCGGATCAGATAATGCCGAGCCACGGGGTGATGACCCACGGCTGGTTACCGGAAGCAGAAGCCATTGAAGTGGTTTCTCCATCCGGTGTGTGCTGTGCAGGCATGCATGCTATAAAATATGCTTATATGGCCATCAAAACCGGCGATGTAAAACTGGCTGTGGCAACAGGTTCCGAAAGATTTTCGGGCCTGCTGGTATCTGATGTATTTGAAGAAGAAGCGCAAAAACTCAAAGACCTTTCTGACAATCCATATATAGCCTTTCAAAAGGATTTTTTAAGGTGGATGTTGTCTGATGGAGCATCAGCGTTCCTGATGTCTGATAAACCTAATGAAAACGGCCTTAGCTTGCGCCTGGACTGGATTGAAGGGGTATCATACGCGAATGAGATGGATACCTGTATGTACATGGGCGGCGAAAAGATGGAAGACGGTTCATTAAAGGGCTTTATGGATTACACCCCTGAAGAGATCATGAACAAATCCATTTTCAGCGTAAAACAGGATATTACCTTATTGAGTGATAACATTGTACCTTTAGGCGGAAAAAAAATAAAAGAAATATTAGATCGCAAAGGCATAACCGCTGCTGATATAGATTATTTTCTGCCCCATATTTCCAGCGATTTCTTCCGGCCTAAAATTTACGATATGGTGCAAATTTACGGAGGTGGCATTCCTTACGAAAAATGGTTTATCAACCTTTATACTGTGGGTAATGTTGGAGCTGCATCGGTATTCCTGATGATAAACGAATTGTTTCATAGTGGAAAACTAAAAAAAGGCGAAAAACTTTTATTACTGGTACCCGAAAGTGCACGCTTTTCGTATATGTATGCAATGCTTACTGTTTGTTAAAAAGTTTTTTTTCGATGAAGAAAGAAGATGTTCCCCAGGATTTAAGTTCGCTTGGCAAAATAACCAAAGAGGTTTGCTATGCAACGGATAATTCGGGTAAGTATGTTACGGAACTGAGCAAAGGGTGGGACGTTAAAATTACAGCCCTTGATACCACCTGGAAAGAAATTGAAGACCGGATTGAAGCCGCTCGGTTAAAAGTGTTAAATAACGAAGCCAGTCCCCTGCTGTTTTTTATGGAGAAAGAATTGATGGACATTGGTGTTCTATCAGAATATACCGGATTTTGGAAATGGCAGATTAAACGGCATTTAAAACCTGAAGTTTTTAAAAAATTGCCGGATAATAAACTAAAAAAATACGCCCAAATATTTAATTTGGACGTTGATGCCTTTAAAAATATGACTGTAAATGGAGCTTAATTTCGAACATCTGCAGTCTGCACATTGTGAAAACGGCGTCACACGGAGTTTGCTCCAAAACATCGGTATCAATCAAATAACTGAACCTTTGGCATTTGGGATTGGTTCGGGCTTATTTTTTGTTTATGTACCGCTGCTTAAAATAAATAACGGGCCAGTATTAGCATTCCGCCCAATGCCGGGGCTTATATTTAAAAGAACCTGTAAGGCTTTAGGTATCCCTGTTGTTCGTAAAAAATTCAGCTCAAAACAGCAGGCGGAAGCATTTTTAAATGAATGCCATGCTGAAGGTCATCCGGTGGGGTGCCAGGTAGGTGTATACTATCATACCTAATTTCCGAAAGAATACCGCATTCACTTTAAAGCGCAAAATCTGATCGTGTATTGCAAGACTGACGATCATAACCAG
>JAQNCM010000275.1 GCA_029237615.1 Mucilaginibacter sp. | reverse complement strand
GCATCTTCCTTTAAAAAGATCTTTCCTTTTTCGTAATATCCCTTAATTGCGGTCAACATAAAAATTCCCTTTATACAAATATACTATATCGATAGCTTAAATTGAAAATCGTTCGCGTCTCAATTTGATGTTATTTATAGTAAGGCCGGCATGAGCTAAAAAAAAACTCTTTCTTGCTTGCAAAAGAAGGGACGACGAGCACAGCAAAGTCGGAGTGAGTAAACTCGCCGCCTGCCCGGTCATTCTGTTTTAAGCGGCGGATTTTCGTGCGGCTTTTCTACAGGTGGTAGTTCTTCAGGCGTGATCTCCGGATCCTCTTGTGGAAATTCCGGCTCTTTTGGATCCCCGGGCCGGGTTACCTCCGGCTTTTTACCGGGTTGCGGCATCTCGGGCTGCTCACCGGGAAAGGTGTTATGCTTTTTCATTGGATTCCTTTTTAGAAAGAACAATAAATAACGGCCGGCGGTTTGAGTTCCGTGATTTAAGTGGGATGATCTTTGTAAATGTGACGGGTTGATTAGCTTGATACCATAGAGCCCGGCACAGCCAAATCTTCAACATCCTTACCGGGTTTTAAATCCGTTAAGGATGGTTTTGACTAATTATATCGTCCTGAGTCCGCCATCGAGCAATAATTCACCTCCCAGCATATATTTCGAATCATCCGAAGCAAGGTAAAGAAAGCCCTCTGCTATTTCTTCCGATGTGCCTAATCTTTTTACCGGTACCAACGAAGTTAAATATGCTTTTACACTATCTATTTCTGCCTGTGAACCACCACCACGTTCTAAAATTGGTGTATCAATTGGACCAGGTGATAATACGTTAACCCTGATCTGCCTGTCTAATAGTTCAGCCGAAAGACCCCTCGCAAGTGAACGCACTGCTGCTTTTGTAGCTGCATAGGCCGACGCGGTCGCCATTCCTTTTTCGCCCACAGTTGAACCGGTTATAATTACCGAAGCGCCGTCATTTAAATAGGGTAGCGCACGCTGAATAGAAAAGAAAACGCCTTTAAAATTTACGTCGCTGCTTTGGTCAAACATCTCTTCTGTATAATCTGCAAGCGGCGCGGCTATAAAAATGCCTGCGTTAACCACCAGTACATCAATTTTGCCAAATGTTTCGTTTACTTTTTTGTATGCCTTATCTATGTTATTCAAATCAGAAACATCACCAACTATACCAATGGCTGCATTGCCGATTTCTTTAACAGCGCTGTCTACCGTTGTTTGATTACGACCTGTAATTGCAACGCTGGCGCCTTGTTCTGCAAATAATTTTGCTGTTGCCAGGCCTATACCGCTGTTACCACCTGTAACAACAGCTATTTTGTTTTCTAATTTTTTCATTCGATTATTTTGAATATTTAAATATTTCGATTTATTAACAAAAATTTATTTTTATTTTGCCTTTATATCCGAGGCAATGGTAGCTCATTTAATTTATATGTCGAAATATATCGATATATAAAATGTATTCTTACGCTATGATGACGTTGGGCGCCTGGACGGGGGAATCCAAACCAGTGCTTTTGGATGACCGATGAATATAGTTTTAAGTAAGCTGAAACGAAAGATTTCTTTGAGAAGAAGTATAGGAATAAACAAACCTGTGACTAAGCTGCAACGGGGCTTAAAAACACGATACTGATCACCCGGCGCTTTAGATATATGCTCTACTTTTTTATGTCCATTTTCGTATTCATAAATGAAAATTTATCGATTTTATTATAAAAACGATCATGAATCACTTTTGTATCAGCGCTTTATTTTCATTTTTTAATAGATTTTATCAACATACCGTGAAAACATGGCAGGCTCACTGCTAAAAAACATTGGTTTTATTCATTATTATTTCTCACATTTATCGTGAAATCTAAAACCAATTATTTACAGTCCTGAACCTAAATTATTACCATGACAGACACTCCAAACGAGGCGGGCAAGAGCCCTTTACTAAGCAACAAAGCCAACGTTGCCGATCTTCACAAACGCGATTTGAGTAATTTTGAAATTGACAAGGCCGCATTATCCCTTATTGTTCAAATGGCGGTAAATGTGGAGTTATTTACCATTCCACTTTACATGACCACCATGTATTCCATCCAGGGGATGCACCAGGTAACCGGGCAAAATGACATGTACAAGGGGCGCTTGTGGCCCGGCGGCGCGCCATCCTACAAGCCTCAAACCGAGAATGCCAAAGCCTTTAACACTATATTCAGCGTTTTCATTGAGGAAATGCTGCATTTACAGCTTGCATCAAATCTGGCTAATTTATTGGGAATTACCCCGAAATTCACTTATTTATCGCCGGCACCCGGCTATGCATGGGACTGCTACAACAATGACAGCACCGTTTTACCGGGAATTATTGATTTTAAAGACTGTAAGCCGGAATATAAGGGCGTAAATTACAGTAATATCCGGGTTAAGCTGGACGATCTTAATTATACCCAGAATGATCTTTTCCTGGCTATTGAAGCACCTGAAGAAGATGCCAAAGGACGTATAAAAGAAGAATACCGGGATAAATATATCCACTCAGCGCCGCTAAAAGGATGGCGCCCGGGCGTACAGCTGCCTATGTTTGGCAGTATTGGTATGATGTACCAGTTGATATGGGATTATCTTGAGATAACCTATAAAGATGAAAATGGCAAGGAAGTTACCTTATTTGAAAAAATGTATTCGCCTGCATCTTTACAACGGGACATTTTTAATACGGTATCAAAAGGCCATCCATATATGGAATTCCAGGGATTGGAAACTACGATAGCAGGCTGGGTTCCGGCAAAAGCCAAGGAGCTGGTGTTTAAGCTGATCAGCGCGATAACAGACCAGGGCGAAGGAGCCGATATTATAAAAACCATGCGTGGGCCTGCCATGCTGCAGGCTGTGCAGGAAACCTACCAGGCTTCTGACATGGCTTTAAAGGCAGACTACCCGTCATACACCGATACCGGCGCTAAGACCGAATCTACCCATGCTTATGCACGTTTCAGCAATGGCGCTCTTGACCATTATGAAAGATTTATGGAAATCCGGGAGGATATTGAATCCGGTAAAATCATCACATGGCCAACCTGGCATAACAGTGTCCGTCCGGGTCCTGATAAATGGACCGCAGCTGATCTTAAAACCGCCAGTTATATGGATACCCCGCCTTTACCAACCGCGGAGGACATCGCCGCTGCTCTAAATCGCTTAAACAGCCCGAATGGAACTACAGATATAGCCGATACCAAACGCCAGGCAAACTATAAGCAATTTTGTGAAATTGCTACCGGTGCTATCGCCGGTATAACTACCGTGCTCGACCAGTATTGGCAAAACAGCAGTGTTGGTTTTCCATTCCCTTCCATGGGTGGCTCGGGCGATCGCTTGATGATGTGCTGGGCCGTATTCGGCCAGGTGCCTGACCTTTCAGTACCGGTTCAGATAAGACATACCGATGGAAAGACCCTTTACCATGCCTGCCAGGGTGTCGATCTTAGTGATGGCGCTTCAGCCGACAGCACCTGCGCATCGGCAGAAATATACCACAATTGCCGTGGCTCCAACAGCTGCAAGGCAGAGGGCGGTTGCGGTTTTGTTCAGGAGGTAGGACAATCAAAATCGTGCGGCTCAAGTGTGATGATCTTAAAAGTAGCCGAACCTTTATGCGGCGGGCCAACTCCACCTAAAGATTCCAAACTATACAGCGCACCGGGCGACAACGTTTGCGGTAGTTTTGGCGGATGTGCAGTGCCTATTTCAGCTTCGCAGATTTATCCTGTCATAGCGCAGACCCCTGAAGGCAGAAACATAACCTCGGGCACTATGGAGCTAAATGATTTTGAAAAACAACCTGACGGAACTTATAAAACAGTGCCTCTGCCCAACGGCAGCAATACAATAACCTTCAACACGGGCCAGCTGGTGCACGACATTGCGTGGGAGGCTTACACTAAAGTGCTTGAGTACCGTCAAAAACCGGTACCTGCTAAACCGAAGACCAGCGATATCAGGCTGGTATTTCCGCCTTCTACCTGATCTGTAATTTATGAACCAAAACAGTACAAATAGTACAAACCGCCTGGGCCTGCCAAATTTGGGCCTGGGCGTTGGTTTGCGAACCAAACATTATGCTCACCTGATGAAGAATGAACCAGTGGTTGACTGGTTTGAGATCATCAGCGAAAATTACATGAACAATTTTGGTTATGCCAGGCATGTGCTGGAGCACATTGTCAGCATACGCCCGGTGGTAATGCACGGAGTGTCAATGTCTATTGGCAGTACCGATCCGTTAAACCTTGAATATTTAAAACAACTAAAAGAACTGGCCGATTTTGTGAAACCGGTATGGATATCAGACCATTTATGCTGGACAGGGGTTGCCCATTTAAATACGCATGACCTTTTACCGCTTCCTTTAACTTTAGAGAGCCTGCACCACGTAGCTGATCGCGTAAACCGTGTGCAGGACATTTTAAAACGGCCATTGATATTGGAGAACCCATCCACCTATATGGAGTTCCAGAATTCAACATTGCACGAATGGGAATTTTTAACAGAGCTGGTAAATAAAACAGGATGCGGTTTATTGCTGGATGTAAACAATGTATTTGTTTCCGGCTATAACCATAACTTCGATCCTGAGCATTATATCCGTAATATCCCGCATAAAGCAGTAGTACAGATGCACATTGCCGGCCCTACAGATTGTGACACGTATTTATTGGATACCCATGATCAGCCGGTGCCAACACAGGTATGGAAATTATACCAGCTGGCCCAACAGCTTACCGGTGGCGTATCTACCTTACTGGAATGGGATGCTAATATTCCCGAATATGAAGAACTGGTTGCCGAAGTAAATAAAGCCAAACAAGTTTTACTGGGCGAATTCCCCAATGTGCCGGTTTACCGCTCGCCGCTGCCTGACGGCGTTTCTAACCCGGTAGATCATCAAATGCAAACTGTACATGAGTGAGCTGGCCAACATACAAAGATGGTTAACCTCCATTATTATAAAACCAGGCACGCTGGGTGAAAAGATCAGGTTAGCCGACCAGTTTTACCATCTTAATAATGAAAAGGTGATCCGGCCATCCATAAGGTCATCCGCAGGCGAAAAAATAGGAATTTATGCCGGGGGATATGTACTGCGTTTAATGGATTGTATGACGGCGGAGTATCCTGCGCTGCATCACCTGTTAGGGGAGGAGTTGTTCGGCACCTTTGCAAAAGCCTATTTGGTGAGGATGCCTTCAGGCACGCCTGATCTGTATGATCTCGGCAAAAATTTTCCTGAATTTTTAAAGGCAGCACAACCCGAAAACCGGGGAACTCACAATGTGGATCCATCTATGTTCGATTTACCTGTTGAGCTGGCAAAATTAGAACGTGCTATTTCTGAAGTTTCCAGGGATAAGGGATTGGAGGGCAGATCGGAAAGTAACGCCGTTGAAAATCAAATGCTTTATCTCTTCGGCACGGTTTCTTTTCATGCTTCACCCTGCCTGCAATTGCTTCACCTGGAATTTCCGCTGGTTGATTTTGTGCAAGCCGTTCAACAGGGCAGGGAGGCGAAGGTGCCGGATAAAAAAGAAAGTTTCATTGTTGTAAGCAGGAAAAACTATATCGTGCATGTCCACGAAATTGAACCATGGCAATGGCATTTTTTAACACATCTCAAGGCTACAGGAAATTATCTTGAATCGGCAGAATTTGCTGCTCAAAAATGCGGGCTAGAAAAAAGTTCCCTTATGGCCGACATGATGCTTTGGATACCTGTCGCAATCAACCTGGGTTATATTTACACTGATAACCCAATTTAACAGGACTTTAATCAACGCCCAGAATTTAATCAAACAGTTCCTGCTCGTCCGTGTAATAGGTTTTACGTGCCGATAACTCTTTTTGATGAATTGCGGCTCCTGTGGATGTTGCTTTCTTTCCGGGTTTGTGTACTTCCAAAAAATCCCTTACCTCTCCGCTGATAATATCCGGGTTTGCTTTGAGTATCTCCTTTTCGGCATTCTCCAGTACACTCTTAATGGACTTAACCAGCGTTTTAACTTTATCCGCCGGTATCTTATTAGCCGGCGAAAAAGGGGAGATCCGGGCATGCCATAATATTTCATCCGCATAGGCATTGCCAATACCACGCACTACCTTTTGATCCATTAATACTGTTTTAACAGGTGTTTTGGTTTTGCCAAGCTTTTGGGACAGGTAGTCAGTATCCACATCCAAAGCGTCGGGTACATCGCTTACCTTCGGATCGAGCGTGGGAGTTGCTGCTTTTTGAAAGTCAGTGAGCGCCAGGTTTGAGCCGTCGTCAAAGGTCATTGTTACGATCTGAAATTTCGGCTGTTGATCATCATCTTTAAACAACACAAGCCCGCCGTGCAGCATCAGGTGTAAACCTAAAGCATGTCCCCCCTTAAATAACACATGAAGTTCCTTACCCGACCGGATAAATTTTTCCAGTTCATGCCCCATTAAGGCATCCTGGAGTTGTGTAACAGGTACATTCAGCTTCTTGTCTTCAGTAACGGTTATCTTTTGAATTTTTTTGCCCTTCAGCTTCTTTGTAAGATTAAGGCTGAAAGCCTGCAGATCGGGTAGTTCCGGCATATTGTTATTTTTTATTCAAAAACGCTATAGTTCCAAATTGGTTTTACAGATCAGTAGCTTGTTTAGGGAGGGGAAGTCTAAAAAAGAAGGTAGAGCCTTCGCCGGTTTTACTTTCCACCCAAATCTGTCCATGATGGTGTTTAATGATTTCGGAACATAGATAAAGACCAATACCAAAGCCGGGTATTTTCTCGGTATCCTTACTTTCCACGCGGTAATAGCGTTCAAACAATTTTTTAATGTCCTGCTTTTTCATGCCCATTCCTTCATCTTTTACGCCAACGGTTACCATATCATTGTTCACTTCGCAATTCACTATAACAGGGGTGCCTTTTGGAGAATATTTTATTGCGTTACTCAACAAGTTAATAATCACCTGTTCAATCTTGTCACGGTCGGCATTTATTAAAACAGGCTTACACGGGCGAAAAGTGATAAAGTGGCTGGAATTCAAAAGGCTGGTTTCTTCAATGGCTTCCCTTATTACCTCGCTAAGTTCAAAGTCCTGAAGCAACAAATGGATTTTTCCCGACTCCACCTGCGACAGGTTAAGAAAACCGTTGATCATGCTGCTCATTTTTTTAACCTGCTTTTCAACTTTAGTCAGCGTCCCTATTGTAAAGCTGTCCTTTTGTTTTCTGGCCCAAACGTGCAGCATTTGCACATAGGCCTTAAGCGTGGTAAGCGGGGTTTTCAGCTCATGGCTAACCATGCCAATAAATTTATTTTTGCGCAGCTCTTTCTCTTTCTGATCGGTGATATCCATCATTACGCCCGAGAAGTGGGAGAATTTCCCTTCAGGGTCTTTATAGAGCCCGCCCACAGCTTTAACCCACCTAAGTTTTTGATCATGAAAACCGGTAACAGGATAATCCATGTGATAGGGCAAATCTTTGCTGATTGCTTCCTCGATACCAGCGATTACTTTGGTGCGATACTTTTCTTGTATTTGTCTCATGGCTCCCTCAAAAGAGATATCTTCTTCTGGTTTGTAACCAAACAGCTCTTTTACCCGTCGCGAAGCTATGAAAACACGGGATTCTTCATCAATTATCCAGGTTCCTACGTTAGCAGCTTCAATTGCCAGCCTGGGTAAATCCAGCACATGGTAACGTTGAATCACTTTTTGTCTTTCCTGTTCGGTACTCAAAAAATGATCCGATCCTTCTGTATTATCCATTTAAGCAACCTATTGAGTAACGCCAAATATACAGTGAAAATAGCGTAACTTGTTATCAGTGCTTTTATTGTGATAAGTTGAAATGTTTGCACGGAGCAGGCAAAAAAAACCTGGCCAGGCCAGGTTTCCATAATTTTGTTACAGCGTAGTTATTGACCCACCGGGTTATCCGGCTTTTTTATCGTTCCGTTGGTAAATAATACCGGATTTACCTTTTTAGTATCGCCCTGGTATACCCATACAATGTTCCCGATGTAGTTCCTGAATGCGGTATTAACGTCCTCAAGTTTAAGCTTTTTAATGTCCTCCATCAGTGTTAATGAGCGTTTCCAGTCATCATGCAGTACTTCATTAGCTGCAATTGACGACGCCTGCGCAACATTGGTTTCATTTTTGTAATAAAACCCGGTAAGGTAAGTAACTTTCATATCAGCCAGTTCGGCAGCGGTAAATCCGTGAGTTTTGGTACTATCCACCAGCCTGTCAAAAACCGCTATATATTTATCCGGCTGTGTGGTTGATACTGCAAATTTAGCCACAGATGTAGTACCGGTATTAAACCATGCCCGGGGCGAGTATGATAGGCCATTTCTTGTTCTTATATCTAAAAAATGCCTGTTGGCGAAAATACGCATCGCCACGCTGAAGGCGTAAAAATCCGGTGCATCCAGCTGCGGGCCGCTGGTTATTCCTTCTACATAATTGGTAGCCAAATCACGGGGTTCTGAAGAAAAAGTATTTTTATAGGTTCTGAAAAACGATTTTTTTAATTCATAAGGGGCGCCGCGTTTTATACCGGCGAGCATTTCCTTCACTTTGCTTTCAATAACAGATCTGTCAAGGTCAGCTACTACTACAATAAATATGCGCGACCTCGTTAAAATAGATTGATAATAGGCCCTGGTTTCATCAGCCTTAAGCTTTTCGATAATAGCCTGCGTACCTTGCGGTTCTTTTGAGTAATCACGACCGGCAAAGGCAACTTTATTTGCAAATTTGTCAATAGCTGCATCCGGTTGCGATTCCCTTGCTTTCAACGAATTTATAGCGTCCTGTTTTATACGTTTAAATTCGCTGGTATCAAAACGGGGTTGCGTTATTGCTTCAGCATACAGCTTCCAAACGTTATCAAAATCAGGCTTTATGCAATTCATCCGGATAACAGAATAATCCATGTCGCTATAACCGTATACCTGGGCGCTTACCTTGTCCAATGCATTTTTAAAACTATTTTTATCATGATTTAAAGTTCCGCATTCGGTAAGGGCATTAATCGCCAATGATTCAACTCCCATTTTATCAGCCGGATAATTTTGCACGCCGCCTTTTATGATGGTTTGTATTTCTACAATATCATTACCGCTGGGCTGTACAATAACCTTTACCCCGTCAACTTTAATTTCGTAAGCTTTATTTTGAGCAAATGCCGGAATTATATTTCCTGTTATTGCTGTAGCTAACAGGATGATTACTATATGTTTTTTCATTGTGATAAGTTTAGTTTGCTTTCGCTGTAAAAAATGACCCCGCACTTACTTTTTTATTTAATTCGGGACTTAAAATCAACCCTGCAACCAATGGCTTGCCGATAATATAAGAATTTAAATATTTCAATATATCGGCCCTTGTTACTTTCTGGTAATCATTGGTAATATTGGTGTAGTAGTTTAACGAAGTGCTGCACCAGTAAAAACTCATCTGGCCAGGCAATGACGAAGGCTTTTCTTTAGCACGCATATCATCACGCAATAAAATAGCTTTGGCATCATTTATCTGCTCGTCTGTATAATAATCAGGGTTGCTCCACAGGCTTAATTTGTTTGATGATTTCATCATAACATTCCTTTAATTTGTTGGGATTAGGTACTACAAATATGGTGGTAGGGCCTATGTACTTACTGGTTTGATAACTCAGTCCTGCATAAGTAGCGAGGCCTTTATCTACCAGCGCCTGCTGAAACTTTGAAGAGTTTAAGCCGATGATGGTTGAAAACACATCAGCCGATACCGTTGACGCTGAATCTGTTAAATAGGAGGGACCCTGCCAGGCAAATTGCATAAAAGGTGTGCGCGCAATGGTGCTTTCCTTTACAAAATAGTCCTTTTTAGTCAATGGTTTAAAGGCAGGAATAGGATATTTTACAATAGGATCAAACCCGCTGCTGGCCCAATCGCCAAAAATATTTTCAGCCGTCTTAAAGGCTTCTTCATGTTTCACATCACCGCAAATGGTTAACAAACTATTATTAGGGAAATAATATTTGTCTTTTATGATCATCATTTTTTCGGGGCTTGCAGTGTTAATGATGTTATGTATACCTATAGGGTTTTTACGGGTAAACAGGTCGCCCCATAAACGCTTATCAACCTCAATATTCAATTGAAAACCCGGGCTACTTTCAGCGCGCTGAAACTCACCGTCAACCACCACCCGTTCTTTTTTCATATCCTCCTCCCGGTAAATGGGAAAGCGGATAGCAGCATTAAGAAATTTAAGCCCGGCAGTTAAACTGTCCTTATCAAAAGTAAAATAATAGTTTACACGTTCGTTACCGGTAGTGCCATTCCAGATAGCGCCTAACTCCTGTGTGCGTTTTAAAAGTCTTTCCTGTGTCGGATAATCTTTGTTGGCCTTAAAAAACATATGCTCAAAAAGATGAGACAGCCCGTTGTATACCGAATCTTCGGTAAAGGACCCGTTTTTTACGGCAATTTCTACCGTGGCCAATGGAACCTTCGCATTTTCTATCACAACAACCTGCAGCCCGTTAGGAAGTTGTTTCCAGTAATAACCTTTGGGTAGCGATAGCTGTGCAAAAGCACCCACCGTGATAAAAAGGCACGCAATGCATAATGTTAAACGTTTGATAAAGTGCAAAGTCATATAGTTATGTATTAAGGTTTTAAAACATAAATATATAACATATTGCTTGTTATAAAATAACAAACTATTTAAAAAATAAAAAGAGTACGATATTGAACCGCAAGAATTATCCCCCTGTGATAGGGTTATGGTATTTATATGGCATAATGTTCAATAATATCCTGCGGTATTTTAGCACCGCGGCCGGTAGCCATGTCTATCATCACATAATCAAACCAGCCGTCGCAGCAAACTTTACCTGTACCTTTATTAGTTATGGTAAACTTTACCCTGCAGCCTTTTTCGTCAATGGTTTCGATGCCTGTTTTTACAATAAAATATTCGCCCATGGTTAAGGCACGTTTATAGTCAACATAAGCGGTGCGCACTACCCATCCAAAGCCCTGTTCCATAAATTTTTCCATGGCCATGCCATAACAGCGTTCCATCTGGTCGTAGCGGGCGGCAAGCACATAATCAAAATATTTGCTGTTGTGCACGTGGTGAAACATGTCAATATCATCAGGCCGTACACGAAATTCGGTTTCAAAAGTGGCGTAGCTCATTTTTAATTCAAAATTCAAAAGTAAAAATTCAAAATGGCTTTACGGCATTTAACGTTGAATGATATGTATTAACCTTAACCAAGTGTGGTTTGCAGCAACGAAAAAAATCCTTTTTACTTTTTACTTTTGACTTTTTATTTTTAATTTTTTAACCTATCTTTGCCCCTCAATTAATCAAATATTTACGCTTTAATATTATTCAGGTAATGTATTTAAGTACAGAAGCAAAAACAGAGATTTTTGAAAAACATGGTAAAGGTGCTACAGACACCGGGTCAGCCGAAGGACAGGTAGCATTATTCACTTACCGCCTTGCACAATCAACCGGCCATTTCAAAAAAAACAAACCCGATTTTTCAACCCAATTATCACTGCAAAAATTAGTAGGTAAACGCCGCGCATTGCTGGCTTACCTTTTCAAAAAAGATATTGAAAGGTATCGTGCTATCATCAAAGCTTTACAGCTAAGGGATATC
>JAQNCM010000227.1 GCA_029237615.1 Mucilaginibacter sp. | reverse complement strand
GGATTTATTCTTATTGGCTTACGTTCAATGGAAAGTCTCATATAAAAAAATACGTTTTTATTACTTAACATTAACTACTCTAAATTGATTGCGGCAATTTTACAAACCTTTTATTTAAGATTTCATTTTAAGTTGAAAATATTTCTTTTCAACCCAATTAGCAACCATACCCGGGCCTTACACCATTTTATTTCGTTTAACGAGGTATGATTTTAATACATTATTGTATCCATCCTCAACGTAGGCATCAATCAGGTCAATATGGTATTGCGCACATTTCAATTCAAGTTCGTGCCGGTAATTTGCAAGCGCCACTTTATAAGAGTCCCTTATTTTGTTGGGATGTACCCTTACCTGCTCGCCGCTTTCGATGTCTATAAAATGGTGAGGGCGGTTATCAAAATTAAAATCGAGTTCTCTTTGCTTATCGGTTACGTTAAAAATTATCACCTCGTGCTTGTTGTATTTTAAATGCTGTATAGCTGCAAATAGCGCCTGCAGCTTTTCGGGGTCAAAACTATTCTCCAGCATATCACTAAAAAGGATAACCATTGATCGTTGGTGGATTTGCCCGGCAACCTGGTGCAATACCTGGGGTATATTGGTACTGGTGGCTACCTTAGGCTGATTATATGCTTTTTCTAATTCGGCATATAAATAAAATAAATGAGTACTGGTTGATTTTACCTGGCTCATCCAGTCTGTCTTGTCCGAAAAAAGACACAAGCCAAAGGCATCACGCTGTTTTTTAAACAGGTACATCAATGATGCAATTGCGTAAATAGAAAACTGGAGTTTATTGATCCCTTTGTCGGGAAAATTCATTGACGAGGAGGTGTCAAGCAAAAGGTAACAGCGGAGGTTGGTTTCCTCTTCAAACTGTTTAACAAAAAGCTTATCGGTACGGGCAAGCAGCTTCCAGTCAATATTTTTTACTGATTCACCGCTGTTGTATAAACGATGCTCGGCAAACTCAACTGAGAAACCATGAAAGGGGCTTTGATGTAAGCCGGTAATAAAACCTTCTACAACCTGGCGTGCCAATAACTCCAGGTTAGCTAATTGCCTTATCTGCTGATCTTCGTTTAACTGCATTTTATTTTCGATTCACCGTTAACTATAAATAATTACACCGATCTTTTATAAAGATCGGTGTAATTACAGCAAAATCGGTGTAATCAAAATTAAACTAATTGTTTGCTTAATTTATCGGCTAATACCGATTTTGGAACGGCGCCAATTTGTTTGTCTACAATTTCGCCGTTTTTAAAAAACAATAGTGCGGGTATATTACGGATACCAAATTTCATAGATATGCCGGGATTGTTGTCAACATTTACTTTACCTACAACCGCCTTCCCATCGTATTCTTTTGCAATTTCTTCTACTACAGGGCCAACCATTCTACACGGTCCACACCATTCTGCCCAAAAATCAACCAAAACCGGTTTGTCAGATTTCAGAACAAGTTCTTCAAAGTTTGCATCAGTTATTTCTAAAGCCATGATTAAATTTTTTTAATTTTTGTATTACAAATATATACTATTCAAATAGCTTGCCGCAATTGTAGGTATGACATTATGACAATTATATTATTGCAGTGCGTATATTTTTAAATGTTTGATTTTAGTGTGACAGAGTTTAGGGCATTGTGCTAATAAACATTTTTTATAACTTTTAAATCCTCTTTAAAGAAAAGTAAATCTCAACCTCATATCTCACATCTAAAACCTAAATTTGAACCATGAGTATCCTTGTTGAATCATTAACAAAAGTTTATGGCGAGCAAAAGGCTGTTGACAGCATAAGCTTTAGCGCCCAACCAGGCGTTTTGGGCTTTTTAGGACCAAACGGGGCCGGTAAATCTACAACCATGAAAATACTGACTACGTTTATTCCGCAAACAGGGGGAACAGCCTCCATATGCGGATATGATGTAGAAAAGCAACCGCTGGAGGTTAAACGTAATATTGGTTACCTGCCCGAAAGCAACCCGCTTTACCTGGATATGTACGTAAAAGAATCAATGGCATTTATTGCGGGTATCCACCAAATGCAGTCGCCACAAAAGCGTATTGCTGAAATTATTGAACAAACGGGGCTTGGACCCGAACAGCATAAAAAGATAGGTCAGCTTTCCAAAGGATACCGCCAGCGGGTGGGCCTGGCACAGGCTATTTTACATGACCCTAAAGTATTAATACTGGATGAACCAACCTCTGGCCTTGACCCGAACCAGTTGATCGGCATCCGTCAGCTAATCCTTGATCTTGGTAAAACAAAAACAGTTATTTTATCAACCCATATTATGCAGGAGGTAGAAGCGGTATGCAATCAGGTTATCATAATTAACAAAGGAAAAATTGTGGCTGATGACACTCTGGAAAATCTGCGGAGTAAGAATAAGGGAAAAACGCTGGAAAATATTTTTATAAAGCTTACAAATAACTAAATAGCAATTTCACGGGTAAAAATTAATCTCCTGCCCTAACGCTGCGTTCGCTTAATTGTTTAAGCACTTCATCATTAAACTGGCGCTCGCTTTT
>JAQNCM010000681.1 GCA_029237615.1 Mucilaginibacter sp. | reverse complement strand
AAACGTTGGACCCGTTGTAGGCGAGCACCGCTTTGCGCCATCCGCTCTCCTTCCCGAGTCGCTGGGCACCCGCCCGACAGAGATAGTGCGCGGCGGCCATCGTGGCGTCATCGATGTTCTGCGGGTTCTGGATCCCGTCGCCGTTTGCATCGGTGTGCCAATTGCGCCAAGTCTGCGGGATGAGTTGCATCGGACCGACCGCGCGATCGATCGTCGGGTCGCCGTCGATGGCACCCCCGTCGGTGTCGGGGATGTTGGCGACGGCACCCCCGGCGAGCGGCACCCCGAAAATCGGCGGCGTCGCCGTGCCGTTCGCGTCGAGGGTACCGCCGAAAATCGTGCCGTGGTGGGACTCGACCTCACCGATTGCAGCGAGCGTGTTCCATCCGATCCCGCAGCCGGACCCCGCGTTCGCCACCTGGATCGCGACGCCGGCATAGGCCTCGAGGGCGCGCGGCGGAATCCCGGTCGCCCGTGCGGTCGACACGATCCACGCGGGGTCGGCGAGACCAGCGACACCAGCACCGACGGTGGCAGCGGCGCGGATGACCGGGGCCTGTGTGGCGAAGCGCGGCAGGTCAGCCGGCGCAGCCTGGTTGCTCGCACCTTGACGCGGCGCGGCAAGGATCAGGATGCCCACGACGACCACTCCACAGATGACCAGAGCCGCCAGCAGGCCGGCCAGAGTTCGGAGGATGCGCATGATGTCTCCCATCATCCCGTGGGTCTCCCGTTAAACTGCTGGCATGGCTGATCCAACCTTTGACATTGTGAGCAAGGTCGACAAAATGGAGGCCGACAACGCTCTCCACCAGGCGCAGAAGGAGATCGCGCAGCGCTACGACTTCAAGAATGTCGGCGCCGAAGTGAATTGGAGCGGCGAGAAGCTTCTCCTCAAGGCGTCCTCCGAGGACCGCGTGAAGGCCGTACTCGAGGTGCTCGAGGCGAAGTTCATCAAGCGCGGCATCAGCCTGCGCAGCCTCGACCCCGGCGATCCCTACGCGTCCGGCAAGGAGTACCGGATCGACGTGTCGCTCAAGAACGGCATTTCTTCGGAGGACGCGAAGAAGATCTCCAAGCTGATTCGCGACGAGGGGCCGAAGAGCGTCAAGCCGCAGATCCAGGGCGACGAACTACGCGTGACCTCGAAGAGCCGGGACGACCTGCAGGCGACCATGGCCATGCTCAAGTCGGCCGACCTCGACGTCGATCTGCAATTCGTCAATTTCCGCTAGCGAGGAAAAGCCGCCGCTCCACTCGACAGGACCCAGATGATAGACAGCGGCACCCTCACCCTGATCGTCGCGGTCTTCGCGTTACTCCTCGACATTTCGATCCGGGTGTTCGCCGTGATCTTCATTCCACAGAATCGCAAGCCGCAGACGGCGACCGCCTGGCTGCTCGCGATTTTTCTACTCCCGTATCTCGGCATCCTCATCTTCCTGCTGATCGGCAATACACGATTGCCCAAACACCGGCGGGAGAAACAGCGCGAGATCAACCAGTACATCATCGAGACCACCGACGGCGTGGACCAGGTCGCCCGTGACGCCACGTTCCCGGCTTGGCTCGAACCGATCGTCGAGCTGAACCGCAATCTCGGCTCCATGCCGCTCGTCGGGGGCAACACGGCGAAGCTCTACACCGAGTACGCAGAGTCCCTCGCAGCCATGACCGCCGCGGTGTCAGATTCCAGGATGTCCGTGCACGCCGAGTTCTACATCCTGGCGTTCGACCGCACCACGACGCGGTTCTTCGATGCCCTCGACGCCGCAGTGCAACGCGGGGTCACCGTGCGCGTGCTGCTCGACCACGTCGCGTCGATGCGGTCGCCCGGCTACCACCGCACGCTGCGCAAGCTCCGCAAGATCGGTGTGCAGTGGCGCCTCATGCTGCCCGTGCAGCCGTTGCGAGGCAAGTATCAGCGCCCTGACCTCCGCAATCACCGCAAGTTGCTCGTCATCGACGGCCGACTCGCCTTCACGGGCTCGCAGAACATGATCGATCGCAGTTACAACAAGCGCGGCAATCTGCGACGAGGCCTCAAGTGGAAGGACTTGATGGTGCGCTTCGAAGGTCCGATCGTGGCGGGCGTCAACGCGCTCTTCGTCACCGATTGGTACAGCGAGACGAATGAACTACTGCTTCGCGAGGCCGAGCGGATACCGGCGGAGAAGGCGGCGGCCACGCTGGATGCCCAGGTGGTGCCGAGCGGTCCGGGTTTCGAACTCGAGAACAACCTGCGACTGTTCAACGCGCTGCTCTACGGCGCGCAGCGCAAAGTCATCGTCACGAGCCCCTACTTCGTGCCGGATGATTCGATGCTCAACGCGATCACCAACGCGGCCTATCGCGGCCTCGATGTGCAGCTGTTCGTGTCGGAGATCGGCGATCAGCCTGTCGTCTTCCACGCGCAGAGGAGCTACTACGAGGCGCTCCTGCGTGCCGGCGTGCGGATCTGGCTATACAAGGCACCGATCGTGCTCCACGCCAAGCACTTCACGATCGACGACGATGTGGCCGTCATCGGCTCGAGCAACATGGACATGCGCTCGTTCAGCCTCAACTTCGAGATTTCGGTCATGATGCGCGGCAGGCACATCGTGCAGCAGCTGCGCGACGTCGAACAGAGCTATCGCGACGAGAGCCGCGAACTCTTCCTCGAAGAATGGCTGAAGCGCCCGCTGCGCTCGAAGGTGCTGGACAACACGGCGCGCCTCACCGCCGCCGTGCAATAGGCAGCGATGCGATCGGTCCAGCGTCATTTCAAGGCGAACCGACCTCACCCCGCGAGAGGGTA
>JAQNCM010000125.1 GCA_029237615.1 Mucilaginibacter sp. | reverse complement strand
CGGCAAATCCATAAGCTGCACCTGCAAAACCGGGCGTCATCGTCAGACAAAAACCGGTAAGGCCGCCTTCACAATTTTTGCAGTGGCCACATCCTATATTAAAGGGCATACACACCATATCGCCCACCTTAATGTTTACGACTGATTTACCTACCTCAATCACCTCTCCCAGGTTTTCATGGCCGAATATCCGGCCCGATTCCATATCAGTCCTACCCTCATACATATGCAAGTCTGAACCGCAAATGTTGGTAGTGGTAATCTTTACAAGTACATCTGTTGGCTGTTCAATTTGAGGGTCGGGCATTTGAGATACCCTGACATCCTTAGGTCCGTAATAAACGAGTGCTTTCATTTTTAAATTTTTTAAGTGAATAAATAAACGCTGGCTTATAATCTGCCTCAACCTCTATTCCATAAATATAAACAATAAGATAATTTATTAATCCTGAGATAAATTTTAATTTTTAGTAAATAAAATTTAGGTTGGTATAATTTCTGCTATGCAGTGGGAATTAAACACACTGTCTATTAAGTCAAAGCTTATATCATTGGGTGTACTTCTTTCCAGAAATTTATTGTGTATTATTTTCGTTTCGTTTTGGATATGTATGCTCCATTACACCAGTCACTTTTACATTGCCTATCCTCTGATTCAAGCCGGGCAATCTGAGTTTTTATTACAATTTACACAGCACATATATTTTCAACTACTTTCTATCAGTTCTTAGCAGCACGCGCAATATGTACACTCAATTTCCGTTTTGGTGAAAGTAGCATTTGAGGGGCTTTAAGAACATATATTAAACTCATTTAAAAACAAAGCCACCGACTAGGAGTTAACCTATTATGTTTAAATATTTTGAGGGTGGTATTGGGAAATTGCTCCGATACCAACAACATACTATTGAAAATAATGAAGACAGACAAAATTATACCAGCCTGATCTTCTTGTTTGTTTCCGTTAAAATATTGTTAAACATAATTGCAATGGGGCGTTTTGGCTTTCAGCGCGATGAGCTTTTATATATCACGCTGGGCGATCATCTTGACTGGGGTTTTAAAGAAGTGCCCCCTTTTATCGCATTGCTTGCAAAACTGAGTGGCGTCTTTTTCGGGAAATCGTTATTCTCAACCCGCATATTCAGTACTATTTTCAGCGCGCTGATTGTTTGGTTCACGGGAAAAATTGTTGTTGAGTTTGGCGGTAAAAAATTGGCTATATCATTGGCTTGCGCAGCCGTTATATTTTCACCTGCATTTGCGGCAAGTGGTTATCTTTTTGAACCCGTAGTATTTGATCAGCTATGGTGGGTACTGTTAGTTTATCTGCTCATCAGGTTTAACAATACATCCCGGTACAAATATCTATATTTCATTGGGCCTGTAATAGGCTTAGGACTATTGACCAAATTCAGCATCTTATTCTTTGTTATAACTATAATTGCTGGCTTGCTCGTCACCGAAAAGCGTAAGATTTTATTTCAGCGCCCTATTCTTACTATTATTTTAACGGCCCTGGCAATATTTTCTCCAACTATGATCTGGGAATTTAATCATCACCTGCCTGTATTAACCCAAATGAAAGAATTAAGGTCTGAACAATTAGCTGATATAACTCCCTGGGATTTTTTTATTCAGCAAATTATAGTTAACGGCATTGTTTTGCTTTTATCATTAACAGGGCTGGGCTTTTTATTGCTTTCTCCTGCACTGCGTAAATTTCAATTTCTTGGATTTACGTACCTGTTTATCTTTTTTATTTTAATGGCTTTGCATGGTAAAAACTATTATATGCTCGGCGCATATCCTATGCTTTTTGCGGCCGGAGCGTATGGCATTGAAACATGGTTACAAAAAAAATCATTTGCTCTCCAAAGCGGGGTGATAGTATTTCTTACACTGCCCAATCTTGTCTTATTGCCGTTATTTCTACCTGTTTTCCCATTGGATCAAACTATTGCAATATTTAACTCGGCATATAAAAAACTTCCCCTTTTTTCATTTGAAGCCAAATGGGACGACAAGGAACTACACCCGCTTTCACAAAATTATGGCGTTATGTTTGGTTGGGATGAAATGGCTGAAAAAGTGGCCACTGCTTATGGAAGTCTTTCAATTGAACAGCAAAAGCATACTTTGATCTATGCATTTAACTATGGCGAAGCGAGTTCTCTTCACTTCTATGGAAAACGATATCATCTGCCTGAAGTAATTAGTTTAAATAGCAGCTTTTCGCTTTGGGCGCCGGCTAACCTGAATGCTGAGTACATTATTTTTATTGACGATAAAAGTGGTGCAAATATCAGAAAGCTTCTGCCTGATATTGAAAGCTGCCGCAAACTAAGCGAAATCGAAAACCCACTGGCTATTGAAAGGGGAACAAGTGTTTTTCTTATCACACATCCCAAGCCAGCTTTTAACATCAGTTATCAAAAGGAATTAGCTCAAACTAAACTTAAGTAACTATTAATAATGTCTTAATCTAAAACGAATGGTTCAACTCAAGTTGACCTGATCGGCCCCCCTTTCCGTCATCCTTACCCCTTTTTGATTTAATTTTATGATGTAACTTTATTCATAAAATTATAAGTCAATGAGAAAAGTTAAATTGCAACTGCAAACCTCACTGGATGGTTTTATTGCGGACCGGGATGGCGACATGGGCTGGATCACCTGGACACAGGACCGGGATTTTATAGACTGTGCAAATAGTCTGATCGATACGTCGGACACGATCGTTATGGGACGCAATCTGGCTGAAGGTTTTATTCCCTACTGGACAGATATCACCACCAGACCTGACGACCCACAATATCACTTTGCTAAAAAGATGATAGATACGCCTAAAGTGGTGTTTTCCAAAACACTGCAGCAATCCGACTGGAAAAATACAATGGTGGCGGCAAACGAACTTACTATTGCAATAAACCAGTTGAAAAATCAGGAAGGTAAGGACATCATCGTATATGGCGGAAGTGGTTTGGTATCATCCTTAATTAAGGAAGGTTTGATCGATGAATACTGCCTGTTTATAAACCCGGCTATTTTGGGTACAGGCTTACCGATTTACCGGCTACTGGAACATACAGCTAAACTCAAGCTAATCAAAGCTCAGCCGCTTAACAGCGGGATCGTTTTACTTTGTTATCGGTCCGCGGAATAAGCGATTGTTGTCGACACTTCAGATTGCAAGGCAGGTTACCTGTTATTTCATAGCAAGGAGTTCCAAATGCAACCAACTTGTAGCAATTGATCAATATGTACAAAAGCACCTTGTCCTGAATTGAGGGCACGGCGCTCTATTCTGCGCTGAATTGCGGATGCCTTACAATTTGTGCGGCTATTGCAGACAAGTCCTGGCCGGTAAGAGCACCCGCACCGTTGAATTCAAAATGATGTTCGCTGTGTACAGTAATTGTGCCAAGCAAGCCGTCAGCAGGCAAATCAACCGACCGTGCCTGTTCATAGCCTATCCAGTCATCCGCCGGGTCGGCAGCATATATCTTGAACGTATTCTTTTGGTCCTGCGGTTCAAATTTTAGTAAACGCTGGCTTTGACCAACCCGTATTTCAAACATTTTCATGGCAAATAGTTATTATAGAAATAGACAGTTGTAATGTAAAAAAGTTTGGTATAAAGGTTCGTCATGTGTCCATTCAAAACGCTGCTGGTGCAAGCGATCATGGCGATAATGCTATACTGGTTAAGCAATTCACGCAAATCCCCCGTGCCCATAGCTTTTAACTTTCCTGTGCCCCTTGAGTTCACTGATAGTTACTGCGTCCATCTTTTCTATCGCGAAAAGGCTGCTTAAGGGCCGGATATGTTCTTTTAACCAGATCGGGCGCTGACTATTGTTTATTCTTTTTGTAACGCTTATCCGGACTTCCATTCTTATCAACGCCAGGTGTTCTGTTTTCTTTATAGCGCATATCAGGGGTGCCGTCTT
>JAQNCM010000112.1 GCA_029237615.1 Mucilaginibacter sp. | reverse complement strand
TGAATAATTCCGCACTTATCGAGACCGCCCTTGCCGACCCCAATTCTATCATGTGCTATTGGCTGCCTGCTTCAATTATGAAAGATGGGATAGCGGTTACCGGTGGTACCGATATTGATGTTACAGATCAACATTTTGCTGCCCAGGTCTATCCGCTACCCGTTAAACCTGTTATAAAAGAGCATAAGGAATTAAAAATTGAGAAAAACGAGATCAAGGAGAAAAATGAAAAGATAGAGCATAAGGAAAAAGTGGAGGTAAAAGAGAAAATTGAAAAACTGGAGCATAAAGAAAAGATAGAGAAGATAGAACACAAGGAGAAAAATGAAGTTATCGACCACAAACTGATTAAAGATTTTGACCACAAGCTCAGCGATGTTTTCCCTCCTATAAACCCTGGCCCCGGCAACATTTCCAGTCAGGCTCCATCCGGACTTGAAGAACGGGTACAGCAGTTGGAAGCAGTGGTAAGTTCGCTAACTTCCTTTATTGACCAAAGCCTGCGCCCCAACCTGAGTAGGGGTGCGCTTTCAAACGAATAATTGCCAACCACACCGGTGTAGTATAGAGTGATCATCTTTATTACACCGGCATTTATCTTAAAAGAACAATGCTGCTCATTATTGCCCATCATCACGATGCCGAAGCGCTATGGCTCTATAGAACACTCAAAGAGGATGGTGTTTATCCCGTTCTATTGCTGATGCCGGAGGCTTTGGGGATAGATTACAGCATAAGCCTTCATCTAAACAATAATAGTTCGAACCAATTGGCAATTTTCTTTTATACGCCAGAAGTTCGTGTGGAAGGCGACCAGGTAAAATATGCTATCAACCGCCTTAGTTATATAGATCCCCTTGTGTGGCGGCGCGCTGATCTCATCGAAAAGGCATATGCTACAAATGAGATCAACGCATTTTTCCCTGCGCTTATTCATTCGCTTAGCTGCCCGGTTAGTAACCGCATTTACAATGGCGCGCTTTACGGAGAGGGAGGTTTTGCCTCGAAGTGGGCTGAAAACTTTCACCGGCATGGTGTATCCGTGGACTCATTGGCAACTGACATTCCGGAGAAAATATTCGAAAAGTTGAAAGGTACCCCCACTGAGCATGTTTACCGGCTGATGTACTTTGGCGGGGAAATAATTTCGCCACCGATGCAGGAGCCGCTGAAGAACCATTCTGATCTGACTGAATGTATATTAATTAACGGCGGGACTGAAACCCTGGAATTTATCTTATTAAAACGAAAAGACGGTAATGCCGAACTGCTTCACGTATCCAAAACCCCTGCTTTATCTGTTTACGGAGAACTCTTTAAAAAAGCCCTTTTTCAACAATTAAATAAATCGTTATATGATTATACTTATGGGAATACCAAGCGAGACACCCTTGCGGTTACTCGCTGAAGCCTGTGCCGTTAAGCAAATTCCTTATGAATTCTTTAACCAGCGGCGGCAAGAACACTGGACGGTAGAACCTGACTATAACCTAATTGGCGACAGTATATTAGGCAACGGGGACAAAAGATTCAGGCTTAACGACTGCAAGGGCCTTTACTTACGTAGTATGGATCACACTGAGGTACCTGAATATGCCAGCAGCCAAAACAAAAAGACAATAAATGAGATGTACACAAGGCTTTACCAAGTATTGGATGCTGAAACCTCGTGCAAGGTTGTCAATGCGCCTTCGGTTCAGATGTCCAACAATTCAAAACCTTATCAATCGTTGATTATTAAAAAACATGGCCTGGATATCCCTGATATGTGTATCACCAACAATGAAGACGAGGCCAGGGGATTTTTAGCCAAATACAAGTCAGCCATCTATAAATCCATCAGTGGCACCCGAAGTATTGTAAAGCAGGTAGATGAAAAATCTATGCAAAGCCTGCATAAAATAAAGTATTGCCCTGTTCAGTTTCAGGAATATGTTTCCGGATTTAATGTGCGCGTTCATGTTGTTGGATACCATGCGATCGCGACAAAGATTTGTAGTGATGCGGTTGATTATCGTTACGCGCATTCAGAGGGCAAAACAACCGAACTTGAGCCGTTCAAAATGTCTGATGATGTGGCAGAGAAATGCATTTCTCTTGCTCATAGCCTTCACCTCCCTTTTGCTGGCATCGATCTTATGATAACTAATGACGGGCGGACGATATGTTTTGAAGTCAATCCTTCTCCAGGCTATAGTTATTATGAGTTAAATACCGGGCAGCTGATCAGCCACGCACTCGCGGATTATATTGGCCAAGGTGCCTAACCCCATTGCCCGTGGATGTTATGGCCTATCGAACTAGCGGCAGCATTCGCCAGTTTCGGCAAAACTAAATAGTAAAATATTGTGCTAATACTGGCCCGAACCCGTTCGGTGCTGTATATTTTTGTGCTTTGTTTTCCATTTGTTATACTATTATTTAGGTTTCAGTAATTCTGGTTTTATCTCTATGGCAATAGGAGCTACCTCAATCAAATCCAATGATTTCACCATTTTCAGTGTACCGCGTTTGTATTTTAGAAAATGCGGTGTTTTCAAATGCGCCTGATAAGCTTCTTCGTTGGCATAAACTTCAAATACAGTTACCTGTGTAGGATGCGCCTTGTCGTAAACCGCCTGCAATGCCAGTACACCGGGTTCAACCTCTACAGCTGTTTTAACATGCTCAGCAAGTGCCGATTTGTACTCATCAAGGAAAGTAGGGTATATTTCGATTTTTGCGATCCGTACTTTCCTATGATCCTGTTGTCCGAAGACATTGTTTGAAACTGTTGTTACCATGATAATGATAGCATAATAAGCGTACCGTTGTATCAGTACTTTTTTAATATCGTTAACGGTTAGGCCGTTATCCAGTCCTTTATTAAGCTGAGTTTTCAGTTGTTTAAGAATGCCGGTAGCGGTCAATGCCGATATGCAGACGATGCTTTGCTGTTTACGATCGATATTTTGATTGTTTTCCATTTTGTTTTGTGCTCTGACGCCTGAGTGAAAAAAGGTGACTGCTATTAAACAATAACCGCTTTATCACTTTAATGTTATAAGGTAATACCACCATCTACAACCAGGTTGTGACCTACGATCATACTTGCTGCATCGCTGCAAAGGAATAATACAGCGCTGGCAATTTCTTCGGCACAGCCTAAACGTCCTATCGGCACCGTTTTTAGCATCGCATCGAGCGCCTCTTTCTGACCAGCGGCAATCATTTGGTCAGACATCGCTGTTTGAAAAAGTCCCGGACTAACGCTGTTAATACGAATTCCCCGGCCTGCATATTCTACAGCCGCGCTTATGGTTAATCCGATCACCCCATGTTTAGCGCCGTGATAAACACCACGCTGCGCACCGGCCCTGATACCACCAATAGAAGAACAATTAACTATGGCACCGTTTCCTTGTTTACGCATCTGCTGTAATTCATATTTCATACAGCTCCAGATACCCCGGTAGTTGATATTATTTACACGTTCAAAGTCTTCAATGGTTTGGTCGGCGGCTTCTGCCAATTCATTCTGTACCCCGGCATTATTATAGGCATAATCTAAACGGCCAAACGCTGCAACTGTTTTACTCACCATTGTTTCAACTTGCTGATCATTAGAAACATCGCATTTAATAGCCATCGTTTTGTATCCTTCCGCTGCTAATTGATCAGCCGCATACTGAACCGCTTTTTCATCCCAGTCTGCCATAGCCACTACAGCACCCGCCCGAGTAAATGCTTTTGCAGTTGCCAATCCTAATCCTGATGCGGCACCGGTAACTAATGCCACTTTTCCTTCCATTATTTTCATAAGTATATCATCTTTTTGTATAATACAAAGTTCATGCACGTATGAGTATTAATTCTTATACAGGATACAGGTTCTCCTACCATTTTTACAGGTTGGCTGGTAAGATTGGAAAACGTGATAGGATTTGAGTTAAATTTGATTTTGTTTTATTGAATATTATGGAAAAGATATTAAGGATAGAGAACGTTAGCGGGCATGATGCATTCTATCATAAGGAGAATTTACACCCGCTGGTTAGCGTAATAGATTTTGAGGGTACGACCCCGGAAGTGTATGCCTCTAAAATGAGTTTCGGCTTTTATGCAGTTTACCTGAAAGATGTGCGTTGCGGTGATATCAAATACGGCCGCCATACCTATGATTACCAGGATAGGACACTGGTCTTTGTGGCACCCGGTCAGATCATCAACGTCAGTATCGATATCGACTATAAACCACAGGGCTATGCATTGCTTTTTCACCCCGACCTTATTCACGGCACACCATTGGGTAAACACATGGATTATTACACCTTTTTCTCTTATGAATCCCATGATGCGCTACATCTTTCAGAAAAGGAAAGAAGGATTGTTTTGGACTGCTTTAACAAGATCAAATATGAACTGGAGCAAGGAACGGATAAACACAGCAAAACGCTGATCGCTGCCAACATTGACTTGTTCCTTAATTACTGCGTTCGCTTTTACGACCGGCAATTCATTACCCGCGGTGACGTTAACCGCAGTAATATCGAAAAATTTGATGAGCTGTTAAAAGGGTATTTTCTTTCCGATAAACCGCAAACCATCGGTTTGCCTGCTGTAACCTATTGCGCTGAACAATTGCACCTGTCTCCGAATTACTTTGGTGATATGGTAAAAAAAGAAACAGGAAAAACCGCTTTAGAGTATATTCAATTGAAAGTAATGGATATGGCTAAAGAAAAGATATTGGATATGAACAGGTCAGTAAGCGAGATTGCTTATGAACTCGGTTTTAAATACCCGCAGCACTTTACCAGGGCATTTAAGAAAAGTACGGGTTATACGCCGAATGAATACAGGTCTTTAAATTGAATCTTTTCGATAATATTGATTTAACCCATCGCCCGGTTAAGCGTCCAAGCTTAACCGAAAATAATTTTGAGTGTCCCACTCAATTAAATAGCCAAAGGACATGGATCTAAAATTCAACAAGCAAAACGGTTGTAATTGCCCCAAAAAATTGGTATATTTGATTGATCTAGACCCCGCTAACTTTTGCGCACATCATAACAGACCATCTTACAACGGTTTTCAACCAAATTTCATTGCTGTTCTTTTATTTTTTATATATTATACTAATATACAATAGTTTAGATCTATTTATTCCAAAAAATTATCACAGCCTAAATTGGTTTAGCCAGTAAAATCGGAAAAATTATCACGACCTAAAAGTGTTTAGCCCGGAAAACTGCAAAAATTATCACGACCTAAAAGCGTTTAGCCCGGAAAACTGCAAAAATTATCACGGCCTAAACTTGTTTAGCCAGTAAAATCGCAAAAATTATCACCGCCTAAACGCCATTAGGGGGATAATTTGAAATTATTGAGCTTTGAAGAGGATATCCGGTAAAAAAAACATTGAGGATTTGATGTAAGGGACAATAGATAGGATGGGTTGGTAACAATGTCCTTTGAAACAAAAAGCCCTCAGAAATTAATCTGAAGGCTTTTTGTGGTACCAGCTGGGATCGAACCAGCGACACAAGGATTTTCAGTCCTTTGCTCTACCTACTGAGCTATGGTACCGCCTGATTGGGGATGCAAATGTAGCCTTTTTTTTATTTACAGGAATTTTTTTTTGAAAAAAGTTGTCGGGCTGTTTAAATGTTGTAACGTTGAAAGGTGAAAATGTTAAATACAAAGGTGCTATGTCTGTTCTTACAGAAGACCGGTAATGCTCACTTTTCACATTACCATAACATTCCAACTTTACAACAATTTTTGATTCCAACAAATTCTAATTCCAACAATTCTTATAACTTTGAAGAACTTACTATGCACGCATAATGATTGCACAAATCCTGTTTATCATCATCCTGGCTGCGGCTGTTTATCTTTTCAGTAAAAATGCGGGCAAAATAAGACGCAATATTTTACTGGGAAGGGATACTGATCGCTCGGACCAACCTGCCCTGCGATGGAAGACGATGGCAAAAATAGCTTTGGGGCAAACTAAAATGGTTAAGCGCCCGCTGGCTGCCGTAATGCACTTCTTTATTTATGTCGGCTTTATCATCATTAACCTGGAGGTGATGGAGATAATGATCGATGGCATATTCGGCTCACATCGTATTTTTTCAAAGCCATTGGGAAGCTTATATGGTTTGTTAATAGGAGGGTTTGAAATACTGGCGGTTTTGGTGCTCGTTGCCTGCGTGGTTTTCCTGTCAAGGCGCAATATTGTGCGGCTGAAACGCTTCAGGGGCGTGGAGATGACCGAATGGCCGCGAAGTGATGCTAACTATATCCTGGTTATAGAAATACTGCTAATGACCGCTTTTTTAACTATGAATGCGGCCGACCATAAACTGCAGCTGTTGAATTTTGGTCATTATATTAAAGCAGGGAGTTTCCCGGTAAGCCAGTTTGTAGGGAATCTGTTACCCAATAATGTAAACTCCCTTGAAATTATTGAGCGGGCCTGCTGGTGGTTCCATATCATCGGGATACTGGCTTTTTTAAATTACCTGCCGTATTCCAAACATTTTCATATTCTGCTGGCTTTTCCTAATACTTATTATTCAAACCTGCATCCCAAAGGCGAATTTACTAATATGGCAACGGTTACCAACGAGGTTAAGGCGATGCTGGATCCGTCGTTTGTGCCCGAAAGTTCAACCGAGCCGGTGCGCTTTGGAGCAAAGGACGTAACCGATTTAACATGGAAAAACCTGATGGAAGCCTATACCTGCACCGAGTGCGGGAGATGTACTTCGGTTTGCCCGGCTAATCAAACGGGTAAATTATTGTCGCCCCGCAAAATTATGATGGATACCCGCGACCGGATCACCGAAGTGGGCAATAATATTGACAAGCACGGCAAAGATCACCAGGACGGCAAAGCCCTACTGGATAATTACATTACCCGGGAAGAACTTTGGGCCTGTACCACCTGCAATGCCTGTACGGAGGCTTGCCCTGTGAACATAAACCCGCTGGAAATTATAACCGAAATGCGCCGGTATATCGTGATGGAAGAGTCGCAGGCGCCTGCCAGTTTAAATAACATGTTTGGTAACGTGGAAAACAACGGCGCGCCATGGAAGTACAGCAATGCCGATAGGTTTAATTGGAAGGGAGAGTAGTTGGCAGTTTGCAGTAGCAGTTGGCAGCTTTTAAAACATTATTAAATCCGAAATGGAAAATCCGAAATCCGAAATAGAGGTTCCTACCATGGCCGAAATGGCTGCCGGGGGCAAACAGCCTGAAATATTGTTTTGGGTAGGATGTGCCGGCAGTTTTGACGAACGCGCACAAAAAATAACCCGCGATATCTGCAAAATACTCAACCATGTGGGCATTAGCTTTGCGGTGCTTGGGACAGAGGAAGGCTGTACAGGTGATCCTGCTAAAAGAGCGGGTAACGAGTTTTTATTCCAGATGCAGGCCATGACCAACATCCAGGTGCTGGATGGTTACCAGGTAAAAAAAATAGTTACAGGTTGTCCGCATTGTTTTAATACCCTCAAAAATGAATATCCCGGATTGGGTGGCAATTACGAGGTGATCCATCATTCTCAATTGATACAACAATTGATTGACGAGGGAAAGCTAAAGGCCGAAGGCGGTGAAAGCTTTAAAGGTAAGCGCATCACCTATCATGATCCCTGCTATTTGGGCCGGGGCAACAATGTTTACGAAGCGCCGCGAAAAGCGCTGGAAATATTGGATACTGAACTGGTAGAAATGAAACGCTGTAAATCGAATGGATTATGCTGTGGGGCTGGTGGCGCCCAAATGTTTAAGGAACCGGAAAAAGGCAATAAGGATATCAATATTGAAAGGATGAGTGACATATTGGAAGCAAAAGCTCAAATAGTTGCCGCTGCCTGTCCTTTTTGTATGACGATGCTAAGCGATGGTGTTAAGCACGAAAATAAAGAGCAGGAGATACAGGTGCTGGATATTGCCGAGATCACCGTAAGGGCAAACGGTCTATAATCCTTTTGATCTAAGCGTATTAAAAGCCTCCCGCAGGCTGTCCAAACGTTCGGGCTGCATATTCTTAACAGGGATATCAAGCTCAGTTGTCATGGAATCAACGTCGCCGTGCGGATCATTATGAGTTTGTACAATGATGTCATCGGCGGTTGTTTTCAATTTCAGGCTGCCGGTATTTTCATTGCCCATGTAATCCATATCATTAAACTGGTGCAAGTTGAAAGAGTAATATTCCTGTTTACCCTTTGCATACGTTTTACGCAGACGAACAAATGCGTCGCTGTTAACAGAGAGTTCCCACTTTTTTAATTTAGCATCCCCGGTGGGATCATAGGATTCCGACAGGCACCTGTTTGTATACGAAAGCCAGTCCTGGTCGTTAAAACTATATTTAAAGCAATAATTAACAGCAACGGTAAAAATTAGTGTGACTATTATCCCAACCTTTTTGCTTTTTGAAAGAACTGATTTTAGCATGACAACAAAATTAAACCCGAAGTTAATAAAATGTATAGATTTGTGCATGCAATTTTCTGAAAATTCACGGGTTTGGGTGTATCAGTCTGATAAAAGGTTGTCTGATAATGAGATTCAGCAAATACAAAATTTGCTCAATGAATTTACAACAGGCTGGACCGCACATAATAACCAGCTTAAAGCAAAAGCCGAGGTCCGTTATAACCGTTTTTTAATTTTGATAGTGGACGAAAGCCAGGCGGGCGCCAGTGGTTGTTCTATTGATAAATCTGTACACTTTATGCAGCAGCTTGAGCAGCAGTTCGGCATAAAACTGTTCGACAGGTTTAATCTTGCTTACCGCGAGGGTAATGAGGTAATATCTGCACCGCGGCATGATTTTGAAGCTATGTTGAAACAAGGCAGTATCAATACCGATACCATCGTTTTTAATAATATGGTTCAAAACTTAAACGAGCTTCAAACCAAGTGGGAGGTGCCTTTTAAGGATAGCTGGCATATACAGTTGTTCAGGGATTTGGTATGATGGTCATTAGTCATTCGGGCATATTCAATACTTGCGACTTCTATAAAAATGACTTTAACCATTAACTGATGACCAATGACACAATGACCAATGCCGAATGACTAAAAGCATGTTCATCATCGACCTTAATTACATAATTGCGCTTGAAGAGTTGGACGAACACATGGCCGACCATGTAAAATACCTGAGCAAGTATTACAAGAAAAACATCTTGGTTGCTTCCGGCCGGAAAGTACCGCGTTCGGGCGGGATTATCCTGGCAATGGCTGCTTAAAAGAAGCAGTAGAGCAGATCATTAAAGGATCCTTTTTATAAACTTGAAATCGCCGAATTTTCAATTACCCAATTTTTAACCTCTCAATACCATCCTGAATTAAAAAATTTATTGGATATTTAAGTTTGTTTTGTAATATAGTGTTACCAATTACTATTGCTACAACCGCAACTTTTCAATAATATTAACAAATGGAACAATTTGACAGTCGTGTGGATGCTTACATAGCTAAAGCAGTCCCGTTTGCAAGGCCGGTATTAGAACATATCCGGAAAATGGTACATGAAGTATCACCATTACTAACCGAAAGTATAAAATGGGGCTTCCCTTTTTTTGAGTACAAAGGCCCGGTTTGCCAAATGGCTGCTTTTAAAAAGCACTGCGCATTGGGTTTTTGGAAGGCAGCCTTATTGAACGACCCTCATCAGGCCCTAAGATTAGGGGATGCAAAAGCCGGCAGTTTTGGCGATATTGTAAGCATTGCTGATTTGCCATCAAAAGAAATATTAACTGATTTAATTTTACAGGCCATCGCTTTAAACGAAAAAGAGATAAAGGTCGAGAAAAAGAAAGCCCCGGCAGAGAAGGCGGAATTAGTGATCCCGGATTATTTTATTGATTTTTTAGCAGATCATCCAAAAGCCAAAGAAGTGTTTGATAAGTTTAGCTATTCGAACAAAAAGGAATATGCCGAATGGATCATTGACGCAAAAACCGATGCCACCCGTCAAAAACGTATGGAAACCGCAGCCGAATGGATGAGCGAGGGTAAATCAAGGAATTGGAAGTATAAAACGTGATAAGTGATTTTTTATGTTTAACCTCTAATTTGTTGACCGATGGCAAATTATTTTGTACCTTTTATTTTTTAATAAGAAGGTCAGCTTAAACCATACTTGTCATGGATAAACCCATCAGCTTCATATTTATTTTTGTGTTGTTACTGGGGCTTAGCTTTTTAAGAGCAAACGCACAAACCTCCGGATCAGAGATACAAACGGACATAGTGGCCCGCAAAGCTATAAAGTTTATGAATGCTGGTTTGCCCGATAGCGCTTACCAATTAGCAGGCAGTCAGTTTAAAAAACAAATTAATCCTGATTTGTGGAACAGTATTTACAAAAGTCAATTTTCAGCATTTCTGCCATTTAAGGAGGTTGACTTTATCAATAGCGCCGATTCTGTTAATAAATATAAATTAGTTGGACAGGTTACCCTCACTTATTATGTAAGCCTTGATAAAGAAGGCAAATTAAAAGATTTTCTTTTTAAGCCTTACCAGGAAGAAGGTAAACCGGGGGGCATGGATGTAACGGAGAAGAAAACAGATACGCTTGCCCGTAAAATTTTAAACTTTATAAATCATAAGCAGGCGGATAGCATTTACGCCTATGCCGGTGAATCGTTTAAAAGTAAAATTGATGCCAAGACCTGGAAAGGCATAGCGGAAAATGGGCTTTTTCCGTTAATCCCGTTAGGCGAGCCTGTATTTATTAACAGTAAAAACGGAGTTAATAAATATAAACTAAACCAATACCAGTACATATTCGGACTTGATAAAACAGGCAAATTTAGGGCACTTGCTTTACAACCATACCGGGAAGATGTCCTAAAAACTGAAAAGGTATTATCTGACAATCCGCTGAAAACGCAGCTGGATAGCGTTGTTAACAAGGTTTTATCTGCCTATATTCAAACCAAAGGTAATATAGGTTTAAGTGCTGCGGTATATTTTAAGGGGAAAAGTTACTTTTATAATTATGGTGAAACCAGGCAGGGCAACGCTCAGTTGCCAACTGATCATACCCTGTATGATATCGGCTCTATCACCAAAACATTTACCGGTACATTGCTGGCTATTGCTGTAAATCAGGGTAAGGTATCGTTACAAACACCGATTACTAAATTTTTGCCGGATTCTGTTAATAGTAACCCGGCTTTAAAGGCAATAACTTTTAAAGACTTGGCTAACCATACATCGGGGTTGCCGGGGCTTCCTGATAGTTTTCAAAGTACAGTAAAGGATATCAATCAACCTTATGTGAATTATAAAATCCAGAACGTATTTTCTTTCCTTAAATATTTTAAGGCCGTAAGAGGGCCCGGCACAAAATATGAGTATAGTAACTTTGCAGCCGGTTTGCTGGGCATGTTGCTTGAAAGAATTTATCATAAGCCTTACCGGCAATTGGTTGAGCAATATATAACCGGCCCGGAAAAATTAAAAGAAACTTTATTTACGGTCAGCAATGCCGACTTAAAAAGGCTTGCACAGGGATATAATGAACAGGGTAACCCTGTGCCGGTATGGAATTTTGATGCCCTCCAGGCATGTGGCGTGTTAAAAAGTACTGCTTTTGATCTGCTTATCTATGGGAAGCTCCAGTTAAATACCAGTAATCAAATTTTGCGCCCGGCGTTGCTATTAACACACCAGGTTACTTTTAACGACACTGCCCATATAGTGGGCCTTGGGTGGCATTATTTGAAGGATGATAAAAATGTATTGCAACATGCCGGAGGCACGGGAGGATACCGGTCAATGATCTGTGCCGACCCCAAACGACAAATTGTTGTGGTTGTTTTAACAAATAATGCTTCAACCGGCGATGCATCAGGAATCCAATTAATAGAAGCTTTGGAAGCTATTGATAAATAATATGAAAGGTGGAGAGCTTTAAGTTGAAGGCGCATAATCAAAAAAGCAGTTTAAAGTTCCCCTTTCAGGGTGCCAGGGGGTTAAAATTCCAACGGCCCCAATCTCCGCATATTTCTCATGATCAGGTATTGCCTGTGCCTTAAATACCTTGTTGGATGCGTGGCAGACCATTTAAGCGGGCTCGGGAAAATAACGGCTATAGCAGCAGCCTGCTGGTTAGTTAATTCAGATGCCGGTTTATTGAAGTAAGCTTGCGATGCGGCTTCAACGCCATAAATGCCGTCACCCATTTCAATCACATTAAGGTATACTTCCATAATGCGTTTTTTACTCCAGAAAATTTCCATCAGCAGGGTGAACCATGCTTCAAATCCTTTACGCACAAGCGACCTTCCCGGCCACAAAAATACGTTTTTAGCTGTTTGCTGGGAGATGGTGCTGCCACCGATCAGCTTTTTGCTATGTTCGTTCTTTTTAATAGCCTTTTCAATCGCTCTGAAATCAAAGCCATGGTTTTCTAAAAATGTCTGGTCCTCGGCAGCTACAGCGGCGCGTTTCATGGGATCGGCAATTTCATCAAAGTTTTTCCAGGTTTTGTCTATCTTCCAGTCTTTCCCGGCTGCTTTGCGTTCAAAGCCCCGTTCAATCATCAATAGGGTAATGGGCGGGTTTACAAAACGGTAAAGTAAAACAAAGAAAATACTGCCCAGTACAAAAACAATGAACAAGAGTTTGAAAATCCGAAAAATCAACCTGAATATTCCTCCGCTAAAGACGCCTTTTGATTTTTGGCTTCCGTATTTTTTATTGGAGGTTGATTTAGCCCGGGTAGTTTTCATTTTTTAAAAATATGAATTTTGCAGCGGTTACAAATTGCAAAACCAAAAATAGCAGTGTAGTAAATACCGGGCCATTTTAATATTGAAAGTTTTACAAGCCAAAGTTAAATGCTGCGCCGAAAGTAACCTGGGTATAACCGCCACCGGGTTCAACACGGTTTTCGTAGGCTAAACTAAAATCAAAGCTATTTTTACGTGAGTAACCAAGAGGAAGCGTATAACCCGCGCCCGGAGAATAAATAAATGCAGTTGTTTTACCTGTATAATCCTGAGGATACGTATTTACATTAAATGATGCCCCTGCTTCACCTTTAACAAATAAGCGTTTGGCTACATAAATTTTTACACCTGCCATTACTGGTATAAAACTTGCAACAGGCCCGCTGGAATAACCGCCGCTGTAATAATCAAAGCCAAATCCGCCATAACTATAACCGGCATCGTATCCCTGGTTTGATGAATAAAATGTATAGCCAGTTGAAAATGTAAAGCTTGCCGGGCTATGCGCGATGGGGTAGGTTAGTTTTAATGTTAACTCCGAGGCTGCCGGATAATAGGTTGAAACCGTGCCCACAGCAACACCGGCATTAACACCAATGCTCAATTGTGGAGAAGGATTATAGTTCTGGGCATAAGTGGCAATCGTTGTGAAAATTGAGACTATTATAAAGAGCAGGATTTTTCTCATGATCTGATAGGTTATTTTTTTACGAAAGTAAAAAAAATAATCAGTTCTCTTAATCCATATAAAACCTTATTAAACGAAGCCTCTCCAGACTACGGGGCCCTTGAATGCGGTTAAAAGGGTAAATAAAGGGTATGAATAATCGCCCTGGAAGGAGAGGTTAAGCTTCCGTACTTTCAAAAGTAAACCAAAAAAAAAGGTGTCACCTGTATTTCGGACTTACGTCCGCCAGCGGGCGGATCGGATTTTGTTTTTCGGATTCAAAACTCAAATAAGTACAGGTATAAAAAGATCTTCTGCTTTCAAAAAATGTGTTTACCCCTCTAAACGGCGAAGCCCTCATTCACACCTTTAAAAGACAAATAATTAGTGTGAATAATCTCCCCGGTAGGGGAGACTATTAAAATATCAAATCAGTGCCCATCAACAAAAAAAGGTGTCTTGCTTTCACAAAACACCTTATGTTTATAAATCGTAAATCCGCTTACTCAGCTACTACTTCAAAAGGAACCTGAACTTTAACTTCTTTGTGAAGGTTTACGTTTGCAACGTATTCTCCAACAAATTTAGGTTCAGTTTCAAAAGTAATACGGCGGCGATCCACTTCAAAGCCTTCTTTTTTCAAAGCGTCAGCAACTTGAATTGTGTTGATAGCACCAAATATTTTACCGCTTTCGCCGGCTTTAGCACCAATAGTAAGTTTAACACCTTCTAAACGCGCAGCAATCGCGTCAGCATCCTTGCGTATCTTTTCTTGTTTAAACTGGGCCTGTTTTAGGTTCTCAGCTAAAACTTTACGGGCAGATTCTGTAGCCTGTATGGCATAACCCTTAGGGATAAGGAAATTACGGCCATAACCTGGTTTAACTTTCACTACAT
>JAQNCM010000107.1 GCA_029237615.1 Mucilaginibacter sp. | reverse complement strand
CCGTGCCTTTAAGTTTTCCGTCGAGCAGTTTAGCTGCACCGGGCCAGGTACTGTCATCATAACTTACAGCTGTCCAATCGCCTTTTACAGCTTGATTCATATTTACCATTTCGCCTTTACTGGCAGCAAAAAAATAACCTGGAATAGGCTGATGGCCGGCATCGCGAATGCATTTCCAGGTATTGTTGGTATTCAATATTTCTTCATTGGCGGAATTTCCTTGTATAATGAAGGCCGTGCGTACGGAAATCTGTGCTTCTGGACGGAACTGGGCTTCATTAAAAACAAGTGCCGATACGGTGTTTTTGCCTGCGATAAGATAAGGTGCCAAATCAACCGTTTCATAGTTCCAGTAATAGGTATCGCCGCGTGCAGGGCCGAGTGATACCAGCGTGCTATTAACATATAACTTGTAGCGGTTATCTGCAGAGACATGGATAATAAAAGACATGGGTTTGGCAGCAAGGTCGATGCTTTTGCGAAAATAGTAAATGCCATACGCATTACCGGCATCATTGGGTGCAGCTATCCAATCAGTATTCCATGGTCGGTTGTCGGTTTGAGTAGATTTGGATTGTGAACAGCCGGATTGTATGTAAAGCAAATTTGCTAGAGCTAACAGAAATAAAAAAAAGTGTTTCATGAATGGTTTATATGGGCTTGCTAAATCGATTTGCAAGATAGAAAAAAAATAAAAACAAACCCCAAAAAGTGGCCTTTTGGGATTTGTTTTTATTAGTTAGAGAAATGTTATCAGCAAGAATCAAATGGAATTCTTTTACAAGATCTTCATCCGAAGAATTAGTTAGCCATTAATTGAGGTATCTGTACTCGCTGGGTGATTTTCCTGTCTTTGATTTGAATATCTTTGTAAAGTGCGAAGGATGTTCAAACCCAAGCCCATACGCGATCTCGCTGATTGAATCATTCGTACCCCACAACAACGATTTGGCTTTATCTATTAGTTCCAGGTGGATATGTTCCTGTGTGGTTTTGCCCGTAAATTTGTTTAAAAGGTCGGACAAATAGTTAGGCGACAGGTTGAGCCGTGAAGCAAAATATTTAACATTCGGCAAGCCTGTTTCAATCAGGCTGCTTTGCGAAAAATAATCTTTTAATATTTTTTCAAACTGTTGCACCACATCTGAGTTAACTTTTGCCCTTGTGTAAAATTGCCGGTCGTAAAAACGGCTGCAGTAATTCAGTAAGAGTTCAATATTACTTACGATGAGGCCTTGCGAGTGTTTGTCTATATTTTGCGAATACTCCCTTTCAATCTTTGCCACACAATCTTTAATGATCAGTTTCTCCTCTTCCGAAATATGCAGGGCTTCGTTGGCCTCATAATTAAAAAAGGAATACTGGTGTATCTTCTTACCTAAATCGGTACCATGAATCAGATCGGGATGAATAAACAACGCCCAACCTTCATCAACCGTAACATCCGGACCGGGCGCTATGACTTGTCCGGGTGCGGTGAACATTAAGGAACCTTCATTGAAGTCGTAATATCCTTTGCCATATTTTAACAGGCCATCAAATTTTTTGCAGGAAATGGTATAAAAGCCAAAACGGTAAAAAGCATTCTCCTTAGGACGCTTTTCATAGAAGTCTGTATGGTCTATCAAGCTTACAAGGGGGTGTTTCGGAGCTGGGTATTTTACCAGCTTGTGCAGATCGCTGATAGATTGAAGATCAATGTATTTATCCGGCATGTTTTTACTTTGTTATAAAGTTACCATAAAAAATCTGGCTGCCCGGATTTGGGCAGCCAGATTTTTTTAGATCCCTGTTTGAGCAGCCATCATTTTTTTAAAATTCACATCATCCATTTGCTTCCGGGTCGCTATCAGTTGCGCGGCATCATCACCTACGGGATAACGCAATTTTTCAGTACCGTCGGTAGCGGCTTCATAAATAGCATCGGCCACTTCGCCAATATTTTCAGACATCGGCCACTTATCTAACATAGCGATGAATTTATCAAATGGGGGTTGATAGTCACCCAAACCATTAACGCCGAATAGCGCCATCGAGCGTCCGGCAAACTCGGTCTTATAGCCCCCTGGTTCAACTATTTTTAAGCGGATGCCAAGCGGATTTAATTCGTACTGCATAGATTCCGTCAAGCCTTCAACCGCAAATTTAGTTGCATGATAAAGCGAGGAGAACGGGAAGGTAACCCTTCCACCAACCGAAGAAACGTTGATGATAGTGCCTGATTTTTGTTGCCGCATACCTGGCAATACCGCTTTTGTCACTTCTATCAACCCAAACAAATTTACGTCGAACTGTTGTTTAACCTGTTCTTCGGTAGCGGCTTCCAATGCACCCAACGCACCGTAACCTGCATTGTTCACCAATACATCAATTTTGCCAAATTTTTCGATGCCTTCTTTAACTGCATTTTGTATGCTCAGCTTATCGGTTACATCCAACTTGCTAATAAAAACGTTCCTAAGCGTAGATAATTCTGTTTCTTTTTCGGGTGAACGCATGGTGGCAATTACGTTCCAGTCATTTGTATGGAATAATTTAGCGGACACTTTTCCAAACCCGGATGAAGCACCTGTTATTAATACTGTCTTTTTCATTGCTTTATATTTAATTTGTAAAGCAAAGTTCTGGTTAAGGCCGCAGCCTGATTTATATATTTCAACTGATCCCTTATACATTTTAGGGATAAGCGACTTGACGGCCATTCCAATTTAACAACAACCCTTTTTGATCTTATAACGAAATTGCAAACTCACCAGGGGGAGTTGAATTTAAACTTATTAGAAAATAAATTAATTAAAATAAAACAAAAATCGAGAAATGAGTATTTTTTAGTCTTTAGCAGGCTGTACAGTTCCTCTCTTTAAAGTCAGGAGTGTAATGCCAACTTAAAGTTTAATAAATTAATTATTGAAACTAATATCTAATAAGTATGAAAAAAATTACTTTACTATCACTCATTGGTTTTGCTTTTTTTGTTGCCTGTAAAAAAGACAAAGTGGCATTAGTCAATAACAATAATTCCCTGAAAACAGATACTTTGCAGGGAACCATTACAGCTGACCGTATACTTGATCCCACTAAAAGTTATTTCCTAAAGGGGCAGGTATATGTTAAAAACAATGCGGTGCTCACCATTCCTGCCGGTATTACCGTGTATGCCCAAGTAAATGCGGACCGTGCAAGTAAAAGCGCGTTGGTGATAACCAAAGGCGCTAAATTAAATATTAACGGCACCGCCGATAAACCAGTGGTTTTCACCTCAGCTGCCACCACAAAAACGCCGGGTGACTGGGGCGCAATTATATTACTGGGCAATGCCCCAACCAATGTTATTACCGGCAATGTTGCCGGTTTGCCTGTAACTAACGATACGAAATACGGTGGAAATGTCCCGACAGATAATTCAGGTTCAATTACCTATTTAAGACTGGAATATACAGGCGGGATCAACCCTCCGCAAGAAGATGAGTGGGCGGTTGATAAAGCAAGCGGTTTGGTTTTAGCCGGCGTTGGTTCAGGAACTAAGATCGATAATGTTATGGTAAAATATTCAAATGATGATAGTTTTCAATTTGTAGGTGGTACAGTTAATGCAACCCATCTCATAAGCTATAACTGTGGAGATGATGATTTTGACTTTGACCTGGGTTATGAAGGTAACCTTCAATTTTTAATTGGTTACCGCACCAAAGCATCATCGCAGGCAATCCGCGCCAACGGATTCGAAAGTTATAATGATTCGGTTCCTACTGTCAATACACCTTTAACCCGCCCGGTTGTGTCTAACATGGACATTATAGGTCCGCAGGGGACACCAATAGTTAAAACAAATCTGAACCAGGGTGTATATATGCGCAAAGGAACCCGCCTTGCTATCCGGAACTCTTTGGTTTCCGATTATCCCGAAGGCGGATTCATGGTTTGCCCCAGGACCCGCCCTGTAATATTAGCCAATAACAATGCTGAATTCAGAAGCAATTTAGTACAGACGGATACGCTTGCCCGTACGTTTTGCTGGGATAAAGATGCCTTAGGCGTATTTCCAGACCCTGAATTAACCATTTTTTTAACAAATTCAGTTAATAAAGATTCCGTTCTTGTAGCATCAGCCGATTTTAAATTGAAGATGATGTACAGCACCGGCGTTCCTGATCTTACTCCTGTTAATGGGTCACCGGCTTTATCAGGAGCGGATTTTACAGGGGGCGATTTTTCAAATTCCTTTTTTACCCCGGTTGCTTATCGTGGTGCAATGGGGCCTGCCAATTGGGCGGCGCAAAGTAATTGGGCCGATTGGAGGTAAATTATCAACATCAGTCCAGGTCAAAGGAGTAATTTACTTAAAGGAGAACTTTGATAAGGAAGGAGCCTTGACGCAATTAAAAGCTCATACAAATGATATAATCTTATAAAGCATACTTCGGGCAGGCCTCTTATAAAGAAATTAATACTATTGGTTTCCTAAACGAGTCGTGAAGTCAGATATCACATTTTGGTACTTTCTTAATACGCGATCCCAGTCGTGAAATAATTCATCTGCTTTCACACTGGTAAGGGGATAACCCGAGTATTCGCTTACTAATTTAACTTTGTATGTTAATGGTTCACTTTTAGCCAGTTTAATAATCAGTCTGGTTCTTATTGTATTTTGAGTGAAACTTTGTATGCTCCAGGCAGTACGTAAGTAGGATGTTTCTTTGTCAGCAACTTCAATTGCATCAAAATAATCAGTCACAATTTGATTTACCTTCTTCCAAACCTCATTAGGGTCTTGCTTTTTATTTATTTCTATCGAAAAGTCAATATTCGCCTGGTCTGTTTTGATAGATGCCTCTTCCGCATCATCTTTCTTCATATCAAAGAATTGTTTCTTAGGAGGATCTGCCATGCCCTTTTTATTGCAAAAAGTTTGATAATATTTTAAATAACCGGATTTTATAACCTTCACGTCCACGCATGAATTCTTTGGGACTTTGATTTTAATGTTACCTGTGCCTAATGGCTGACCATCGACAATAATTTGAGCGTCAGCCTCTGAAGCAGAGATTTGGACAGTTTGTGCTTTTAGCAAAACTGGTGCAATAAAAAGCAAACTTAAAAGTAATGGTTTAAGGTTCATAATGAATTGGGTTTATGAGAATAAAAATAATATAAATTTCTGATAATTAAAAGGTTATTATAATAACCAATATATTATAAGGCTTGTCTTTTACAAAAGCTTCAATGTGCACGCTCCTTGCGGTCACGGTTTTAGCATGTTGACCTGATTTGTTTGGCAGGAAAGTAAAAAGGATATAAGATGGTACCTGATTGACTGTAAATTTCCAGATATACAAATACGTTCATCATTTTAATTAGAAGACTAAAAAGTATATTTGAAACATGAAATATTTTAGTTTACTAACTATATTGTTAATAAGTCAGCAAGTAATTGCCAATAGAAACCCTGTACCGGTTTATAAAAATAAAACTACTCCAATTGAATTGAGGGTAACCGATCTGCTAAAAAGAATGACCCTTGACGAAAAGATTCTGCAGTTAAACCAGCAAACAGTAGGGGATAACAATAACCCCAATAATAAAGGATATAAAAAACCAGATTTCCCTGCCGGCATTGGTTCACTTATTTATTTCGGCAGCGATCCGGCATTTCGGAATACAGTTCAGAAAAGAGCGATGGAAGAAACCAGGTTGGGTATTCCTATCTTATTTGGGTATGATGTGATACATGGTTTTCGCACCATATATCCGATTTCTTTAGCCCAGGGCTGCTCATGGAACCCTGCATTAGTTGCCAGGGCCTGTGCGATAGCGGCTAAAGAAGCCAAGCTATCAGGCATTGACTGGACATTTTCTCCAATGATCGATGTTGCCAGGGATCCACGGTGGGGCAGGGTAGCAGAAGGTTATGGCGAAGACCCATATACCAATGCCGTATTCGGGGTAGCTTCGGTAAAAGGTTACCAGGGAAGTAAGCTGTCTGATACCTACTCAATAGCAGCATGTCTTAAACATTACATAGGTTACGGGATGTCGGAAGGTGGCCGTGACTATCATTATGCAGATGTTTCGGCACAATCACTATGGGAAACCTATATGGTACCTTATGAAGCAGGTGTAAAGGCAGGCGCAGCCACCCTGATGAGCGGTTTCAATGATATCAGCGGGATTCCTGCATCGGCCAATCCTTACACACTAACGAAAGTTTTAAAAGAACACTGGGGCCATGACGGCTTTGTGGTTTCGGATTGGGGATCTGTTGAGCAGCTGATAGCACAGGGCGTTGCCAATAACCGTAAAGAGGCGGCCCTGAAAGCATTTATGGCAGGCGTTGAAATGGATATGGTAGACGATGTATACACACAAAACCTGAAGCAATTAATAATTGAGAAAAAAGTTCCAATTTTCAGGATTGATGATGCGGTTAAAAGAATATTACGCATAAAATTCAGGTTGGGGTTATTTGATAACCCATATACCCCGCTTGTTGATCAACGCTATTTACAGCCGGAAAGCAAAGCCATAGCCCAAAATTTAGCTGCCGAGTCGATGGTTTTGCTTAAAAATGACCGGCATATACTGCCACTGAATGACCATATAAAACAGATTGCTTTAATAGGCCCCCTCGCAAAAAACCAGGCCGACCTGTTGGGTAACTGGTCTGCACATGGTGATGCAGCTGACGCTGAAACGATTTTAGACGGTTTAGTTAAGGAATTTGGACAAGGAGCACAAATTAATTATGCCAAAGGATGCGAAATAGATGGTGAGGATGAAAGCGGAATTGATCAAGCCGTTACGGAGGCTAAAAAATCAGACGTGATCGTAGTTTGCCTCGGCGAAAGGAAAAACTGGACCGGAGAAAACGCCTCACGTTCAACAATAGCGCTGCCTTCGATACAGGAAAAACTGGTTAAAGAATTAAAGAAAACAGGTAAGCCAATCATATTAGTGCTAACAAACGGCCGTCCGCTCGAGTTGGTTCGTTTAGAGCCGTTATCAGATGCAATCGTCGAAATGTGGCAGCCAGGGGTGGAGGGAAGTGCTGCCCTTGCTTCTATTCTGTCTGGCCGTGTTAATCCATCCGGCAAACTGGATATTACCTTTCCCTTAACAACCGGGCAAATCCCGGTTTACTATGATATGCGCCAAAGTGCCCGTCCCTATGCCGGTAAATACCAGGATATATCCACCGATCCGTTATATTGGTTTGGGCATGGTTTAAGTTATACCAACTTTGTTTACAGCCCAATCAGTATATCAGCAGTTAAAATCCATAAAAATCAAAAATTAACAGCAACAATTGAAGTAGCTAATAACGGCGCCTATAAAGGAAAGGAAACCGTTTTATGGTATATCTCGTCACATGCAAGTTCTATTTCAAGGCCCGTAAAGGAATTGAAATATTTTGAAAAGGAAGAAATTAATGTAGGTGATAAACGTATTTTTAAATTTGAGCTTGAGCCCTTTCGCGACCTAAGCTTTCCCGACGCAGATGGCAAAAGGCACCTGGAAGCCGGTGATTTTTACCTTTTAGCTGGTAATCAAAAAATAAAATTTGAACTGATAGATTAAAACATGCAAGGCCAATTTTGCACCACTTAGTTAATTCGAAATAATATTACCGTCATGTTTAAACCAGCTACTACCATTGACGAAGTTATTGTCACCATAGAGAAAATCATAGCCGACTCTGTTCAAACAAAAAATCGAGCTGGGTACTTCGCGGCCCTGTATCTAAAAGTTACTAATAGTGTAAAAAATGGAGTTGTTAAAGGCCAGTTTCAAAATGGCCCCCGTATGGAAGAACTCGACGTTGTTTTTGCAAACAGATACCTGAAAGCTTATTACCAATGTCAGAACAATGAAAGGCCTACCGCCTCCTGGGATTTTGCTTTTCAGGAATTGAAAAAGTCATCTGTCCTTGTCCTGGAACAATTGCTTTTAGGTATGAGTGCTCATATTAATTTAGACTTAGGGATAGCTACCGTACAAACCCAGGCAAATTATAAAGCGCCATTGCAAGATATTCATAACGATTTTGACACCATGAATACCATCATTGCCTCACTTACTTATGAGGCATTAGCAGAATTGGACAAGGTTTCCCCTATGTTATCTTTGCTTGGCCTCCACGCGGGCGATAATGATTCTGTTCTAATACAGTTTAGCATCGTAAATGCCCGTGATGGGGCCTGGTGTTTTGCCGAAGAACTTGACGGCAAAACCGGGGAAGATTTTGATGCCTGTATCCAGGAGCGTGATCAAAATATTTTGCAGGTTGGGAAAAGTATTATCGGACAGACGGGAGCGTTAGCATTTACAGTTTGGCTGGTACATTTATTTGAATGGCGAAATCCTGCAAAAATTATTAATGCTTTACATAATAATAAAAAGAAACATTTTACTGTCGGTAAAACTCTCCCTGTAATAGCTTCTTAAACATCAGCATTCGCCATTTTATCCATCCTACTGGTCCAGGTTTAGCGTGGTGTAACTTAGTTTAAAATGTATAAAGCTTTCCCAACCTGTCTCGAGTATGATGCGCCGGTAAGTGCGCAGTGGTTACTCGCTGCTATAATGATGCTAAATGCTTTATGAGAATGAAAAATACACTAAATTCTTTAATTACAGCATAATTAAAGAATGATAAAAGAAACAATTTAAAATATTTATCTGGAGTTAATTTCCCAAATAATGCCTTGAAAAATTATTTACTTGTAATTGCAAGTTGCGCAATCATTTGAGCATTGGGTGAGAAGTTTTTAGATATGAATAGCAATTTATTTTGGTCACTTAGTACAATGGTAGGATTACCTGAAACCAAACATACTTTTCCCGTTGCTACCACAATGGACGAATTAATTAGTGGCAGCAAACCTTTATTTAATTCGTAATTAGATTTGAAAACTAATAAAACATGTAATAGTGACTTTGTATTTTTCTGACCTAATATAATTTCGGCAATTGTATCCTTATGAATAATTAAAGTAGATATGCTATCTATAATAGTAACATTTTCCCCGATGTATTGGATTGCCCGGTTGGCCCTTATGGCTTGTTGAGCGAAAAGGGTGCTGGAGATAATTAAATTAAAAATAAGCAGATAAAAAACTTTACGCATATAGATTTAATATTTTCTCTTCACTTTTTTTACGAAAGATTTACAATTAAGTTCCGTTTTCTTAAAAATTAAAGAAGCTATTAATATTTACCCTGTTCAAGGGCCTGTCTGGCGCCAGTATGCAGCGTCGGGTAAGAGCACTGAGTACCCGTGTCTTGATCAACACTCTTATTTTAAAGGTCATTATAAAAAGCCCCAAGTCCAACCATAAACTCCTAAAATATTAATGGCTCTTACCTCAAAACGGATAAGCTTCATCTTTTGCTTCTAAAACAGCTTTCATCTCATTAATCATTACTACAGTATCTTCCGCCAGACGACTTAGTCTAAATATTACTTCATCATCTACAATTTCTCCATTTAAATAGTCCTTTTCTTCTACAAATGCATACTTCGGCACCACAATAGCCTTCATGTAATTGAGTATTGGCTTTAAATGATGTTCTACCATTAAATAATGCTTCGCAGAACCTGCAGTGGCAACTACGCCAATAACCTTGTCCTTAAAAATATCAATTGGAAGCAGATCGAAGATATTTTTAAGCGTCCCGGGTATTGAGGCCTGAAAAGTGGGAGTACCAATGATGTAAGCATCGGCACTCATTATTTTTTCGATTACATTTCTTGTATCATCCTGATAATCTCTAAAGTCTCTTCCATCACTAAATTGAATCTGGTAATCTGCTAAATCTATCAATTCAACTTCTATCTCTGCGTTTTTTTCTCCAATACTTTTTAAAACTTGCTTTACGGCCGTACGGGTTTTTGAACCTACAATAGAGCCTGCTATTCCAACTATTCGCATATTTCTTCCTCCTGTTATTTTATTGTTGCCTTACGAATTACCGGTGCAACTTTTGTTGCTAATAACTCAATCACCTTTGCAATTTTATCAAATGGAATTCCGCCAAAATCAATTTGTGCTAAGAACCGTTGGTGCCCATACAATTCATATTGATACAATATTTTATCAATAATTTGTTGCGGGCTACCAACCATCATGGCATTCTTAGTGCTGGCCGACTCGGCAAATTGAGATTTCGGATAACCGCTGCCACGTAATAATTGCCATCCATTATTGAGGTATGGATAATAATCTATCAAAGCTTGTTGAGAATCATCAGCAATATAACATAAACTGGTTGTACCAACAGGAAGGGATTTTGAATCATGTCCGTATTGGTCTGCAGCGCTACGAAAAGCGTCTACTGTTGGTTTAAAAGCGGATGATGGCCCGCCTAAGGTAGCCAACATCATAGGGGATCCAAAATATCCGGCTTTTATAGCACTGGCAGGTGTTCCGCCAACACCTCTCCAAATGGGTAATTTCCCATCTAA
>JAQNCM010000496.1 GCA_029237615.1 Mucilaginibacter sp. | reverse complement strand
CATGCTGAAGACCAAGGCCTTTCCGGTCGAGGACATCTCTGATCACCTCGTGGAACAGTGATGCACGGTGTGGGCGGACTTCGTGTCCCCCACCGAAGAGGATCTCGCCGTCATCGAGGAGGAGCTGAGCCTGCACCGACTCGCCGTCGAGGACGCGGTGCACGATCATCAGCGGCCGAAGCTGGATCGCTACGACACTCACCTCTTTCTCGCCGCCTACGCGGTGAGCCTCGACGAGAACACCGGTCAGCTCAGCAAGACGGAGGTGAAGGCCTTCATCACCGGCCATGCGCTCATTACCGTGCACGGGCCGCAATTCGACATGGACCGCGTCGTCGCGCGGTGGGACCGGGACCCCGCACTGGCGAAGCACGGGGTCGCATTCCTGCTCTGGGGGCTGCTCGACGAGATCGTCGACGGATATTTCGACACGGTGCAGCAGCTCGATTCCGCCATGGAGTCACTGGAGGACGCGCTGTTCGATGACCGCCCGCGCGATAAGGAGGTGCAGCGACGCTCCTTCGAATTCCGCAAGTCGCTCGTCGAACTCCGTCGCGTCGTGCTTCCCATGCGCGAGGTCGTGAACACGGTGCTGCGCCGGGATCTCGACGCCATCGATCCAGAGATGGCACCCTATTTCCAGGATGTCTACGACCACGTATTGCGCGCCACGGAGTGGACGGAGTCGCTCCGCGATCTCGTCTCGACGATCCTGGACACCAACCTCAGCATCCAGAGCAATCGCATGAACCTCATCATGAAGAAGGTCACCAGCTGGGCGGCGATCATCGCCGTGCCGACCGCGATCACCGGGTTTTTCGGCCAGAATCTCGCCTTTGCCGGGTTCGGAACCGCCTGGGGGCTCTGGATGTCGGTCGTCCTGATCATCGGCGTTTCCGGCTTGCTCTACCTAGGTTTTAAGCGTCGCGACTGGATATAGACATCCGGAATTCAGGCAACGCCACCTAAACTCGTCCTGATGATCAGTGTCGGCATGAGTACGTCCTGCGCCTATCCCCTAGCCACCGAGCACACTTTTCGGCTTGCCAAGCTCGCCGGATACGACGGCGTCGAAGTCATGGTGACGAACGACGAGGTCACGCAGGATCCGGATGCGCTGATCGCGCTCGCCCGGCAGTACGAGATGCCGATCCTCTCCATCCACGCCCCCGTCTTGCTGCTCACCCATTTCGTCTGGGGTCGAGAGCCGCAGGTCAAGCTCGAGAAATCGGCGGAACTGGCGCGTGCCGTCGGAGCGACCTCCGTGGTCGTGCATCCGCCGTTCCGCTGGCAGGCGACCTATGCCGAGAATTTCCTCCGCATCGTTCGCGAGACCTCCGCGACCTATGGCGTCGAAATCGCGGTCGAGAATATGTTTCCGTGGAAGGTGAAGGGTAAGAGCCTCAAGGCCTACTCCCCCGGCTACGACCCGACTCTCATGGATTGCGATGCCATGACCCTCGACTTCTCCCACGCGTCCCTGTCCGGCCGCGATTCGCTCGAGCTCGCGATGGCTATGGGGCCCAGGCTCCGTCACGTGCACCTCTGCGACGGATCAGGCTCCCAGGATGACGGCCAGATCTTCGATGAGCACCTTCTGCCCGGGCGCGGCACCGAGCCGGTCGCCGAGGTGCTCGAGTACCTCGTGGCGCAGAAGTGGAGCGGCAGCGTCGTCGCCGAGATCAACACCCGCAAGGCGAAGACGGAGCAACAGCGGCTCGACCTGCTGCGCGAGACCCTCGACTTCGCGCGCGAAAAGCTCGGGACCTTCAGGTCCACCGAGCCGTCGGTCGGCTCTGAGGCGAACTATCCCGGAATCCTCCGGCGTGCCTCGCGCCGGGCGATCACGTCGATCCGGCGCAACTCCTAGCAGCCCTGTCGGGCAGCCCTGACGGGCAGCCGGTTGAGCAGCCCGGTCGCCGCGGGCACGGTGTGATGCAGGCAGGTTTCTCCGGAGATTTCCGGGCTCCGAGTACCTCGCCCCACAGAAAACCGGCCGCAATACGAAAACCTCCGGAGAAGCGAATAGTCGGGGCCCGATCCGCTCTGCACGATCCGCCGTTGCCGGAGACACTCGTCATTCACGAGACCCAGGCATCGCGAACCCGAGGGCCCGGTACTGCTAGGCGCTGCGCGGCAGAGGTCGCGACTGCCGGATCGGCACGGTCGCCAAGGTGAGTCCGAGCGCTCGTGCACGCCTGGTGCGGCGGATCGCGAGCAGGGCGACGAGCACGCTGCCGAGCCCGAACGCGAGCAGGGTGACGGCGGCAATGACCGCCGGCCACGCGTCGCCGCCGGCGATGATGCTCTGCATGCCCTGCACCCCGTACGTGAGCGGCAGGAAGGGGCTTATCCACTGGAACGGCAGCGAGAGCAACTGCACGGGGTAGAGTCCGCCGGTCGACGTGACCTGCACCGCGAGCAGGAACAGCGAAACCACGAGTCCCGCCCGGCCTAGGCCGATCGTCGGCAGGTAGTGGAAGGCGGTGAACCCGAGCGACATCACCAGTGAGAAGCCGATCGTCGCGGGAAGGGACGACCACGGCACGCCGACCGCGAGGTGCAGGAGTGCGACGAGCAGGAGTGCCTGGGCGGCCGTGATCGCGCTCGCTCTCCCGAGGGTCGAGGCGACCAATCGTCCGTTCCCCGCCGTCGATGCCAATGCGCGTCGGCTGACCGGGCGCAGCACGAGGAACACAGCGAGT